>NZ_BCBH01000006.1:0-218439 GCF_001320525.1 Pseudomonas sp. NBRC 111131
CCCCGCAGGGCGTGCTCGGTCATTCGTCGTCTCCCACATTTCGAGCTGGAACACTAGAATAGAGCCGACCTACCTATTCAGAATGTCGAGATGCCCGAAACCGAAGCCCTAGAGCAGTTGCCGCTGAATGACTTGGTCGCCTGTCACGAGTGCGACCTGCTGATGCGCAAGCCTGCCCTGCAGCATAACGAAAAAGCCCTTTGCCCCCGCTGTGGTTATGAGCTGTACGCTCATCGTCACAACGTGGTCAATCGCAGCCTGGCCCTGGTGCTCACTGCACTGCTGTTGTTCGTACCTGCGAATTTCCTGCCCATCATGCAGCTGCATCTACTAGGCCAGACCTCGGACGATACTGTCTGGAGCGGCGTGCTGGGCCTGTATGACTCGCAAATGCGCGGCGTCGCCGTCGTGGTGTTTCTGTGCAGCATGGCCATCCCATTGCTCAAACTCCTGTGCCAACTGGCGGTACTGCTGAGCATCCGTCTAGATGTGGGGCGTAGCTATGGGTTGCTGTTGTACCGCATCTATCACCATCTGCGTGACTGGGGCATGCTCGAGGTTTACTTCATGGGCGTGCTGGTGGCCATCGTCAAGCTGGTCGACCTCGCCGAGCTGACGGTGGGGCTTGGCCTGTTCTGTTTCATAAGCCTGTTACTGATCCAGGTTTGGCTAGAGGTAGTGATGTCGCCTCACCAGATCTGGATTGCGTTGTCGGGGGAGGATATCCATGCGGGCGATTGATGCGGGCATTCTGGTCTGCAATGAATGCCACGAACTGAATCGGCAGGAGAGCGGGCACAGCTCGCAGACCTGTACGCGTTGCGGAGCGATCGTCCATGCGCGGCGCCCTAACAGCATCGTGCGCACCTGGGCGCTGCTGATTGCCGCATCCATTCTGTACATCCCGGCCAACGTGCTGCCGATCATGACCGTGAGCACCTTGGGGCAAGGCAGCCCGGACACCATCATGTCCGGGGTCATTACGCTGCTCAAGCATGGCATGGTGCCCATCGCAGCTGTGGTGTTCATCGCCAGTATTCTGGTGCCGACGTTCAAGCTGGTGGGTATCGCATTGCTGCTCTATTCGGTGCAGCGACGCCAGCCGTTGTCTGCGCGGCAGCGAATCCTGATGTACCGCTTCATCGAGTTCATAGGGCGCTGGTCCATGCTGGACATCTTCGTCATCGCTATCTTGGTGGCGGTGGTGAATTTCGGCCGTATTGCCAGTGTCGAAGCCAACCTGGGCGCTATCGCCTTCGCTACTGTGGTGATTCTCACGATGCTCGCTGCTTTAACTTTCGATCCCCGACTGATTTGGGATAACACGGAGTCGGATGACGACCATGAGTGACATGCCAACGGCTAAAACCCGGCCAGCCTCCAATTGGTCGGCCATCTGGATTCTGCCGCTGATCGCGTTGATGATTGGTGGTTGGTTGGCCTGGCAGGCTTACCGCGATGCCGGTGTGGAAATTGAAGTGCGCTTTGAAAGCGGCGAGGGCATCGTCGCCAACAAGACCGAGGTGATCTACAAAGGCATGCCGGTCGGCAAGGTGAAAAGCCTTGTGCTCGATGCCAAGGGGGACACCCAGGGTGTCATCGCCACCATCGAGATGAACAAGGCTGCAGAGTCTCACCTGAACAAGGGCACACGCTTCTGGCTGGTCAAACCCAGCGTCAGCCTTGCCGGCATTTCAGGCCTCGAGACGCTGGTCTCAGGCAACTACATTGCCGTCAGCCCCGGGGAGGGCGAGCGCACCAAGCACTTCACGGCATTGAAGGTGGCCCCGCCGCTGTCGGACAACGAACCGGGCCTGCACCTCACCCTCAAAGCCGAACGACTGGGTTCGCTCAACCGCGACAGCCCTGTGTTCTATAAGCAGATCCAGGTTGGCCGGGTGAAAAGCTATCGTCTGTCCGAGGACCAGAGCACCGTCGAAGTCAAAGTGTTCATCGAGCCGGCCTACGCCAACCTGGTGCGCAAGCACACGCGATTCTGGAATGCCAGTGGCATCAGCATCGACGCCGGGCTGTCCGGCGTGAAGGTACGCAGCGAGTCGTTGTCCAGCATTGTGGCCGGCGGCATCGCGTTCGCCACCCCCGAATACCGCAAGGACAGCCCGCCCACAGACCCAAGCCTGCCATTTCGCCTGTACGAGGATTTTGATGCGGCCCAGGCCGGTATTCGGGTAAAGGTCAAGCTGAGCGACTATGAAGGCCTGCAGGCCGGCCGCACGCCGGTCATGTACAAAGGCATTCAGGTTGGCTCACTGAAAGCCCTGAAGATGGAAGATAACCTCGCCAGTGCCATGGCAGAGCTGACGCTGGACCCACTGACAGAAGATTACCTCGTCGACGGCACGCAGTTCTGGGTGGTCAAGCCTTCGATTTCGTTGGCAGGTATCACAGGCCTGGAAGCGCTGGTCAAGGGTAACTACATCGCCATTCGTCCCGGTGAAAAGGGTGCCACGCCGCAGCGTGAGTTCGAGGCCAGGGCCAAGGCGCCACCGCTGGACCTCAAGGCGCCAGGCCTGCACCTGGTGCTGTTCGCCGATACCCTGGGTTCGCTGGAGGTGGGCAGCCCGGTGATGTACCGCCAGGTCAAGGTCGGTAGCGTACAGAGCTACCAGTTTGCCCGTAACAGCAACCGTATTCTGATTGGCGTGCATATCGAGAAGGAATACGAAAAGCTCGTCAATGGTTCCTCGCGCTTCTGGAATGTCAGCGGTATCACCCTCACCGGTGGCCTGTCGGGCATCAAGATCAAAAGCGAATCGTTGCAAACCCTGATGGCCGGCGGTATCGCCTTCGACACCCCCAGGCCGAACGTGGCGCTCAAGCGCCATATCCCGCGGTTCCGGCTGCTGGAAAGCCAGGAAGCGGTAAACCGCACTGGCACCTTGATCACCATTCGTGTCGACCGTGCTGACGGCCTCAAGCCGGGCACGCCAATCCGCTTCCGTGGCCTGGATGTTGGTGTGATCGAGAGCGTCGACCTGACCAAGGACCTGCAAGCGGTGCTGCTGCGCGCGCGTATAACCGAGTCTGCCGAGCGCATCACCCGGGTGGGCACGCAGTTCTGGGTGGTCAAGCCCGCGCTTGGCCTGGTGCGTACCGAGAACCTCGATACGCTGATTGGCGGGCAGTACCTGGAGGTGCAACCAGCTGCCAAGGACAAAGGCCCGCAGCGTGACTTCATTGCGCTGAACGAGGCGCCTGAAGTCGTCGGCCCGGAAGTAGGGCTGCCATTGACGCTCAGTGCTCCACGCCGTGGTTCGATCAAGCCGGGGGTGCCGGTTACCTACCGTGAGGTTGCCGTGGGCAAGGTGACCGGTTTCGAGCTTGGTCAGACGGCGGACCGCGTGCTGATTCATATCCTTATCGAGCCCCGTTATGCAGCCCTGGTGCGTGGCGGCAGCCGCTTCTGGAACAGCAGCGGCTTCGGTTTCGACTGGGGGCTGTTCAAGGGCGCGACCGTGCGTACCGAATCGTTGGAAACGCTCATCGATGGCGGGATTGCCTTCGCCACGCCCGATGGCGAGCAGATGGGCAACCCGGCGCGGCCGCAGCAGACCTTTGCCTTGTTCGACAAGCCGGAGGATGCCTGGCTGCAGTGGGTGCCGAAGATTCAGATCGCCAAGTAAGTGTGGGCCGCGGTGCGGCCCCATCGCCTTTGGCAAAAGCACGGATAATTGGAGGCGGCCCTGATCTAGAACCACGAGCGTGGGCCAGGGCCTGAGGCAGCGCGGAAGTTGAGCAAGGCAGGCGCTCTCACGGGTCGCCCACCGTACTCGCGCGCTGTGGCGTCGGCTTGCCGCTGATAGCGCCAGAACAGCTACCGCCGAATCGCAGGCATAAAAAAACCGACCCTAGGGTCGGTTTTTTCGACAAAGCGTCGCTTAGGCAGCTGCAGCTTCTTTCAGCGCCTTGATGTGGCCATTCAGACGGCCTTTGTGGCGAGCAGCTTTGTTCTTGTGGATGATGCCTTTATCGGCCATACGGTCGATTACAGGCACAGCCAGAACGTAAGCGGCTTGCGCTTTTTCGGCGTCTTTTGCGTCAATGGCTTTTACTACATTCTTGATGTAGGTGCGGACCATGGAACGCAGGCTGGCGTTGTGGCTGCGACGCTTCTCAGCCTGTTTTGCACGTTTCTTGGCGGAAGGTGTGTTGGCCACCGTCGAGCTCCTCGAAAGACTTTAGGTAAATAGCAAACAAAATAGGCCGCGAATCATGCCGATCACTCGACCGGATGTCAAGGCCACTTGCAGGGTTCCGCCGAGCGGCGCACCAACAGGCGGGAAAGATTCCTTTCTGCTGCACGACCTGTAAACTCGGGAATTTTTGGCTCCCCTGCGAAGGCGCGGGAGTATCGCACATTCGGATGCTGTCTGGCAGCGTCCTCTGCCCTTGGCGTGAATCTTTTCGATGAACCTGCTCAAATCCCTGGCTGCTGTCAGTTCCATCACCATGATTTCCCGGGTGCTGGGCTTCGTACGCGACACCATCCTGGCCCGAGTCTTCGGCGCCGGCATTGCCACCGACGCGTTCTTCATCGCCTTCAAGCTGCCCAACCTGCTGCGGCGGATCTTCGCCGAAGGGGCCTTCTCGCAGGCATTCGTGCCCATCCTTGCCGAATACAAGACCCAGCAAGGCGAGGAGGCGACCCGCACGTTCATCGCCTACGTCAGCGGGCTGCTGACTTTGGTCCTGGCCCTGGTCACGGCAGTCGGCATCCTCGCTGCCCCCTGGGTGGTATGGGCCACCGCGCCGGGCTTTGTCGACAGCACCGAAAAATACGAACTGACCACCGCGCTGTTGCGGGTGACCTTTCCTTATATATTGCTGATTTCGCTGTCGTCCCTGGCCGGGGCGATCCTCAATACCTGGAACCGCTTTTCCGTGCCGGCCTTCACGCCGACGCTGCTGAACGTGGCGATGATCGCCTTTGCGGTGCTGCTCACGCCGTATTTCGACCCACCGATCATGGCCCTCGCCTGGGGCGTGCTGGCCGGTGGCCTGGCCCAGTTGCTGTACCAGCTGCCCGCGCTGAAGAAGATCGGCATGCTCGTGCTGCCCCGCCTGAACGTGCGTGATTCCGGCGTGTGGCGCGTGCTCAAGCAGATGCTGCCGGCCATCCTGGGCGTATCGGTCAGCCAGATTTCACTGATCATCAACACCATCTTCGCCTCGTTCCTGGTGGCCGGCTCCGTGTCGTGGATGTATTACGCAGACCGCCTCATGGAGCTGCCCTCGGGTGTGCTGGGTGTAGCGCTGGGCACCATCCTGCTGCCGACCCTGGCCAAGACCTATGCCAACAAGGACCGCGAGGAGTATTCGCGTATCCTCGACTGGGGCCTGCGCCTGTGCTTTTTGCTGGTACTGCCCTGCACCGTGGCCCTGGCGATCCTCGCCGAACCGCTGACCGTGGCCTTGTTCCAGTACGGCAAGTTCACCGCCACCGACGCGGCGATGACGCAACGCGCGCTGATCGCCTATTCGGTCGGCTTGCTGGCGATCATTCTGGTCAAGGTACTGGCACCGGGCTTCTATGCGCAGCAGAATATCCGTACCCCGGTGCGCATCGCGATCTTCACCCTGGTGTGCACGCAACTGTTCAACCTGGCCCTGATCGGCCCGCTCAAGCACGCCGGCCTGGCCCTGGCGATCAGCCTGGGCGCCTGCCTGAACGCCGGCCTGCTGTTCTGGAAGCTGCGCAGCCAGCAGCTGTTCCAGCCGCAACCGGGCTGGACGGTGTACCTGCTCAAGCTGGTGTTGGCGGTGACGCTGATGGCGGCGGTGTTGTTGGTGGGCATGCACTACCTGCCGGCGTGGGAACAGGGCAACATGCTCCAGCGTTTCCTGCGCCTGGGGGCGTTGATCGTGGCCGGCGTGGTGACGTATTTCGGTTGCCTGTACCTGTGCGGCTTCAGGCCGCGGCATTTCGCCCGCAAGGCGCTGCATTGACGTAGAAGGCGGGTCAGGCGTCGGTTTTTCGTATTCCACGCCACACCCGGGCGCTGCTGCCTGTCACCAGCGCCCGGGTGTGGTTATAATCGGCCACTTTATGAGCAAGAAGCGCGTTATGCAGCTGGTTCGAGGTCTTCACAACCTGCGCCCCGAGCACCGGGGCTGTGTCGCCACCATTGGCAACTTCGACGGGGTTCACCGCGGCCACCAGGCGATCCTGGCGCGTCTGCGCGAGCGCGGTCAGGCACTTGGCCTGCCGACCTGCGTGGTGATCTTCGAGCCGCAACCGCGCGAGTACTTCGCCCCGGACACCGCGCCGGCCCGCCTGGCGCGCTTGCGCGACAAGGTCGAGCTGCTGGCGGGCGAGGGCATCGACCGGGTGCTGTGCCTGGCGTTCAACCAGCGCCTGAGCCAGCTTGGTGCCGATGAGTTCGTCAAGGCCATCCTGGTCGACGGCCTGGGCGTGCGTCACCTTGAAGTGGGCGACGACTTCCGCTTCGGCTGCGACCGCGCTGGCGACTTCGCCTTCCTGGTCGAAGCTGGCAAACAATACGGCTTCACTGTCGAGGCCGCCAACACGGTGATCCAGGACGGTCTACGGGTGAGTAGCACCGAGGTGCGCAAGGCGCTGTCCGCCGGCGACTTCGAATTGGCCGAACACCTGCTGGGTCGCCCCTACCGTATTACAGGGCGCGTCCTGCACGGGCAGAAGCTGGCCCGCCAGCTCGGCACGCCCACCGCCAACATCCAGCTCAAGCGCCGCCGTGTGCCGCTGTCCGGGGTCTACCTGGCCAGCATCGAAATCGACGGCAAGGCCTGGCCAGGTGTCGGTAACATCGGGGTGCGCCCCACCGTGGCCGGCGACGGCCGCCCGCACCTTGAGATACATCTACTGGATTATGCCGGCGATCTGTATGGCCGGCGCCTGACGGTGGAATTCCACCACAAGCTGCGTGAAGAGCAGCGATTCGCCTCCCTGGAGGCGCTGAAGTCGGCGATCGATGCGGATATCGCCGCCGCACGTGCACATTGGCACGCTCAACCGCTAACGAAGAGCCTGAAATGACCGACTACAAAGCCACGCTAAACCTTCCGGACACCGCCTTCCCCATGAAGGCCGGCCTGCCTCAGCGCGAACCGCAGATCCTGCAGCGCTGGGACAGCATTGGCCTGTACCAGAAGCTGCGCGAAATTGGCAAGGATCGTCCAAAGTTCGTCCTGCACGACGGCCCGCCCTACGCCAACGGCAAGATTCACATCGGTCATGCGCTGAACAAGATTCTCAAGGACATGATCGTCCGCTCCAAGACCCTGTCCGGTTTTGACGCCCCGTATGTCCCGGGCTGGGACTGCCACGGGCTGCCGATCGAGCACAAGGTCGAGGTTACCCACGGCAAGCACCTGACGGCCGACCGCACCCGCGAGCTGTGCCGCGAATACGCTGCCGAGCAGATCGAAGGGCAGAAGACCGAGTTCATCCGCCTGGGTGTGCTGGGTGACTGGGACAACCCGTACAAGACCATGAACTTCGCCAACGAGGCCGGTGAAATCCGCGCCCTGGCCGAAATGGTCAAGCAAGGTTTCGTGTTCAAGGGCCTCAAGCCTGTGAACTGGTGCTTCGATTGCGGCTCGGCACTGGCCGAAGCCGAGGTCGAGTACGCCGACAAGAAGTCCCAGACCATCGACGTGGCCTTCCCAGTTGCCGACGAAGGCAAGCTGGCGGCCGCTTTTGGCCTGGAGGCCTTGAGCAAGCCCGCGGCCATCGTGATCTGGACCACCACCCCGTGGACCATCCCCGCCAACCAGGCGCTGAACATCCACCCGGAGTTCAAGTACGCCCTGGTCGACACCGGCGAGCGCCTGCTGGTGCTGGCTGAAGAGCTGGTCGAGGCGTGCCTCAAGCGCTACAACCTGCAAGGCGCGGTCATCGCCACCGCCCAGGGCTCGGCCCTGGAACTGATCAACTTCCGCCATCCATTCTACGATCGCCTGTCGCCCATCTACCTGGCTGACTACGTCGAACTGGGTGCCGGTACCGGTGTGGTTCACTCCTCGCCTGCCTATGGTGAAGACGACTTCATCACCTGCAAGCGCTACGGTATGGTCAACGACGACATCCTCACCCCGGTGCAGAGCAACGGCGTGTATGTCGAGTCGCTGGAGTTCTTCGGCGGCCAGTTCATCTGGAAGGCCAACCCGGCCATCGTCGACAAGCTGAACGAAGTCGGTGCGCTGATGCACACCGAAACCATCAGCCACAGCTACATGCACTGCTGGCGCCACAAGACGCCGCTGATCTACCGTGCCACCGCGCAGTGGTTCGTCGGCATGGACAAGCAGCCCAGCACCGGCGAGCCGCTGCGTGAGCGCGCGCTCAAGGCCATCGAAGACACCAAGTTCGTACCGGCCTGGGGCCAGGCGCGCCTGCATTCGATGATCGCCAACCGCCCTGACTGGTGTATTTCGCGTCAGCGCAACTGGGGGGTGCCGATCCCGTTCTTCCTGCACAAGCAGACCGGCGAACTGCACCCACGTACTGTCGAGCTGATGGAAGCGGTGGCCAAGCGCGTCGAGCAGGAAGGCATCGAGGCCTGGTTCAAGCTGGACGCCGCCGAACTGCTCGGTGACGAAGCCGGCCAGTACGACAAGATTGCCGACACCCTGGACGTGTGGTTCGACTCCGGCACCACCCACTGGCACGTGCTGCGTGGCTCGCACGATATCGGCCACGCCACCGGCCCGCGCGCCGACCTGTACCTGGAAGGCTCCGACCAGCACCGCGGCTGGTTCCACTCGTCCTTGCTGACCGGTTGCGCCATCGACGGCCACGCGCCGTACCGCGAGCTGCTGACCCACGGTTTCACCGTGGACGAGAGCGGCCGCAAGATGTCCAAGTCGCTGGGCAACACCATCGAGCCGGAGAAGGTCAACAACACCCTGGGTGCCGACATCCTGCGCCTGTGGGTGGCCGCCACCGACTACTCCGGTGAAATGGCCGTTTCCGAGCAGATCCTGCAGCGCAGCGCCGATGCTTACCGCCGCATCCGCAACACTGCACGCTTCCTGCTCTCCAACCTGACCGGTTTTGACCCAGCCCGCGACCTGCTGGCCCCGCAGGACATGCTGGCCCTGGACCGCTGGGCGGTGGACCGTACCCTGCTGCTGCAGCGCGAGCTGGAAGAGCACTACGGCGAGTACCGCTTCTGGAACGTCTACTCCAAAGTGCACAACTTCTGCGTGCAGGAGCTGGGCGGCTTCTACCTCGACATCATCAAGGACCGCCAGTACACCACCGGCGCCAACAGTGTCGCGCGCCGTTCCTGCCAGACCGCGCTGTACCACATCAGCGAGGCGCTGGTGCGCTGGATCGCACCGATCCTGGCGTTCACCGCCGACGAAATCTGGCAGTACCTGCCGGGCGAGCGCAACGAGTCGGTGATGCTCAACGGGTGGTACGAAGGCCTGGCCGAATTGCCGGCGGACGCCGAGCTGGACCGCGCCTACTGGGATCGCGTGATGGCGGTCAAGGCAGCGGTCAACAAGGAGCTGGAAAACCAGCGCACCGCCAAGGTCATTGGCGGTAACCTGCAGGCCGAAGTCACCCTGTTCGCCGAAGAAGGCCTGAGCGCCGACCTGGGCAAGCTGGGCGACGAGCTGCGCTTCGTGCTGATCACTTCCGCCGCCAGCGTGGTGCCGTTCGTACAGGCGCCGGCCGATGCCGTGGCCACCGAAGTCGAAGGCCTCAAGCTGAAGGTGGTCAAGTCCGGCCACGCCAAGTGCGGCCGTTGCTGGCACTTCCGCGCCGACGTCGGCAGCCACCCGGAGCACCCGGAAATCTGTGGCCGTTGCGTCGACAACCTGAGCGGCTCCGGCGAGGTGCGCCACTATGCCTAACCCTGTAGCGGGGCGCTTCGGGCGCCTTGCCTGGCTCTGGCTGAGCCTGGTGGTGCTGGTCCTGGACCAGGCCACCAAGCTGTATTTCAACAACGCCTTGAGCATGTACCAGCAGATCGTGGTCATCCCCGACTACTTCAGCTGGACCCTGGCCTACAACACCGGCGCCGCCTTCAGCTTCCTCGCGGACAGCTCCGGTTGGCAGCGCTGGCTGTTCGCCCTGATCGCCGTGGTGGTCAGTGCCGTGCTGGTGGTCTGGCTCAAGCGCCTGGGGCGCGGCGAAACCTGGCTGGCAGTGGCCTTGGCGCTGGTACTGGGCGGTGCGCTGGGCAACCTCTATGACCGTATCGTGCTCGGCCATGTGGTCGACTTCATCCTGGTGCACTGGCAGAACCGTCATTACTTCCCGGCCTTCAACCTGGCCGACAGTGCCATCACCGTTGGTGCGGTGATGCTGGCGCTGGATATGTTCAAGAGCAAGAAGTCCGAGGATCCGGTCCATGACTGACACCCGCATCGGCCAGAACACCGAAGTCACTCTGCACTTCGCGCTGCACCTGGAAAACGGCGACACTGTCGACAGCACGTTCGACAAGGCGCCGGCCACCTTCAAAGTGGGCGACGGTAACCTGCTGCCAGGTTTCGAGGCCGCACTGTTCGGTTTCAAGGCCGGTGACAAACGTACCGTGGTGGTGGCCCCGGAGAACGCGTTCGGCCAGCCCAACCCACAGAACGTGCAGGTCATGCCACGGTCCCAGTTCGAGGGCATGGAACTGTCCGAAGGGCTGCTGATCATCTTCAACGACGCCGCCAACACCGAGCTGCCGGGTGTGGTCAAAGCGTTCGATGACAACCAGGTGACCATTGATTTCAACCACCCATTGGCTGGCAAGACCCTGACCTTCGAGGTGGAGATCCTCGAGGTGAAGGCCCTGTAAGCCTGGAGCCGAGCATGCAAATCAAACTCGCCAACCCCCGCGGCTTCTGCGCGGGGGTGGACCGGGCGATCGAGATCGTCAACCGTGCGCTGGAAGTCTTCGGCCCGCCGATCTATGTGCGCCATGAAGTGGTGCACAACAAGTTCGTGGTCGAAGACCTGCGCAACCGTGGCGCCATTTTCGTCGAAGAGCTGGACCAGGTGCCGGATGACGTCATCGTCATCTTCAGTGCCCACGGTGTTTCCCAGGCCGTGCGCCAGGAGGCTGCTGGCCGGGGCCTGAAGGTGTTCGACGCCACCTGCCCGCTGGTGACCAAGGTCCATATCGAGGTCGCCAAGTACAGCCGCGATGGCCGTGAATGCATCCTCATCGGCCACGCAGGGCACCCGGAAGTCGAAGGCACCATGGGCCAATATGATCCCAGCAATGGTGGCGCCATCTACCTCGTCGAAGACGAGGACGATGTTGCCAACCTGCAGGTACGCGACCCGGACCACCTGGCCTTCGTTACCCAGACCACGCTGTCGATGGATGACACCAGCCGCGTCATCGATGCCCTGCGTGCACGCTTCCCGAACATCGGCGGCCCGCGCAAGGACGACATCTGCTACGCCACCCAGAACCGCCAGGATGCCGTCAAGCAGCTGGCCGGGGAGTGTGATGTGGTGTTGGTGGTGGGCAGCCCGAACAGTTCCAACTCCAACCGCCTGCGCGAACTGGCCGAGCGCATGGGCACACCCGCCTACCTGATCGATGGCGCCGAAGACATGCAGCGAGGCTGGTTCGACGCGGCTGCGCGAATCGGCATCACCGCCGGTGCTTCGGCCCCCGAAGTGTTGGTACGTGGTGTGATCGACCAGCTCAAGGCCTGGGGCGCCACCGGCGCCGAAGAGCTTGACGGGCGCCCGGAGAACATCACGTTCTCCATGCCCAAAGAGCTGCGGGTTCGCTCGCTGCTCTGATCAGCGGCCTGCGCACAGGGCCCTCGGGTCATCAGTGCGCAGGCTCACCCTTCCCGAGCTGCTCAGCACAACTTGATACTGGCTGACCGCAGCGTAGGGCTCGCAGACTTCCAAGGTTGCACCCAGCCAACCATCGTTAGGCCCAAGCGGTACGCCCAGTGCGCTGAATCTCACCTGCGCCCCGGCGTTGCCCGCGATTGTCATTGGCCGTGACAGACGGTGCTCACGCAGCACCTGCTGGTTGCGCTCCAGCATCACTTGCCAGCCTTTGCCCCAATCGCTGTCCAGCGCCCTCACCAGCACCGTCTGGCTTTGCAGCTGGGCGTGGCTGCGTGCGCTGCGTAACGCCTGGGCCAGGTCCCTGGCCGCCGCTGCCCTGTGCAGGTCATCGCTCAACTTCGCATAGGCAGGCATGCCAAGCTGCGTCAGCAGCGCCACCGCCGCCAAGGCAAACATCATTTGTATCAGTGTTACGCCCTGTTGCTTCACCGTGCATTCCTCCCTGGAAGTGCTTGGCTTAGGTTCACCGACGTTGGACACGAGGTCCAGTCGCTCAGGTTCAAGGCAATTGCGGGAAATGTCGCAGGAGGTGCACGGATGCACACGGAACAACGGGGCATGACGCTGCTGGAAGTGCTGTTGGCGCTGACGGTGGTGTCACTGGGTATGTTCGCCGCAGCGGCGCTGCAGCTACAAGCACTGCAGGCCACCGACAGTGCTCGTCGTGAGGGGCAGGCTGCACTGGCCGCGCACACTGAGCACGAGCGGGCCATTGCCATGGGGCAGCAGCTGTGAAGCGCGCCCAAAGCGGCTTCGGCCTGCTCGAAATGACGCTGGCGCTTGCCATCGGATTGATGCTTCTGGCGGCGGCCAGTCAGCTGTTCATCTCTGCCTACCAGAGCTGGCAGCTGCAGAGCGCGGCAACCCGTCTGCAGAATGACGCCCGCCTGGCACTGCTGCGCATGGCCCAGGATATTCGCATGGCTGGGATGTTCGGCTGTTTGCGTCCCGCGCCGGGCGACTTCAAGGACCTGACCGCGCGCCAGGCCTTTGCCGAGCCCTTGCAGGCAGGCCCGAGCAGCCTGAGCCTGGTAGTGGCTGAGCTGCCAGGTTATACCGGCCCACCAGACTGGACGTTGCACACCGACTGCGTGAGTGACGTGCAGGTGCTCAGACAGCGCGATCAAGGTCCTGGGTATGCCCTGGCGTTTCCTGTCAGCCGGCACCGTTATCACCTTCAGGGCACCAGCCTGGTGTTCACGCGGCGCAACAGTTCGCAGAGGCTGGTGGACCACGTGCGTGAAATGCGGGTGGAACAGGTTGAGACGCCGGGCGGGCAGCGGGTGGATGTGCAACTGACGGTGGCCGACCCGGCCCTGAACCTTCACCAGCGCTATGCGCTAAGTGTGGCCCTTCGCAATCCGCTGGCCCTGCCATGAAACGCCAGCGTGGCATGGTGCTGCTGCTGGCGCTGGTATTGAGCCTGCTCCTTGGCCTGCTGGTAGCTTCTGCCGTACGCGACGCGCAGGTTGAGACGCGCATGGCCGGCTACCTGCGCGATGGACTGGTGGCGTTCGAACAGGCAGAGGCGGCGCTGCTGGCCGGGGCAGACGAGCTGCAACGGGCTTCGCCTGCGTTGTGCCGGGCATGCCCACCGCCTCCGCGCCCGCACGAACTGTCAGGCCAATGGCAGCCCACCGAGCGTGGTTATTTCCAGCTCCAGAACCTGGGCGAAACGACCCGCGCCGTTCACATGCTCGAGGATGAGCCGGTCACGCTGTTCAGGGTCACCGCCGTCAGCCTGCAGGCCGAAGCCAGGCAGGTGCTGGAGGCGGTATACGCCGTGCCCGCCGATCAGGCACAAGCGCCCCAGCGCATCCTCTGGCGGCAAATCCCGAGGGAAGACTGACATGCAGCAAGGCCTGAGCCTGATCGAGTTGTTGATTGTCGTGGCCGTCACCGGCATTCTGGCAGCCATTGCCTACCCCAGTTACAGTGACCAGCTCCGGCGAGCCGCACGCAGCGAAGTGGTCGGCCTGCTGCACGATGCGGCCCTGCGCCTGGAGCGCCATCGTCTGCGCAACGGCGAATACGCCGAGGGCGAGTTGGACTTGCCCACCGCCAACCGCCATTACAGCCTCCAAGCCCTGCGCGGCAGCGACACCTTCACG
Source organism: Pseudomonas sp. NBRC 111131 (assembly GCF_001320525.1). Lineage (NCBI taxonomy): Bacteria > Pseudomonadati > Pseudomonadota > Gammaproteobacteria > Pseudomonadales > Pseudomonadaceae > Pseudomonas > Pseudomonas sp. NBRC 111131. The sequence goes on from NZ_BCBH01000006.1 coordinate 13,936, forward strand.
CTGCTCGCGCGGCGCTTGCCGGGTGGCCTGATGGCAGAGGATCGCTGTGGCGATTTCCAGCTCGACCAGGCGGGTGTCCAGAGCAATCCGGGCGCCAGTGAGGCCGTTGAGCGCTGCTGGGGAAGCTGAAGGTTGAATGATGCCCGTGCATCGCGGTTTTACTTCAGGTGTTGGATCGACAGATGAGCAAGCAAGTAGTGGTTGTCGGCGGTGGCGTGATTGGCCTGCTGACGGCGTTCAACCTGGCGGCGAAGGTCGGGCAGGTCGTGGTCTGTGACCAGGGCGAGGTCGGCCGTGAGTCGTCCTGGGCAGGTGGCGGCATTGTCTCGCCGCTGTACCCCTGGCGCTACAGCCCGGCAGTGACTGCCCTGGCGCACTGGTCGCAGGATTTTTACCCGCAGCTGGGCGAGCGCCTGTTCGCCAGCACCGGCATCGACCCGGAAGTCCACACCACTGGTTTGTATTGGCTCGACCTGGATGACGAGGCCGAGGCCTTGGCCTGGGCCGAGCGTGAGCAGCGGCCACTGAGTGCTGTGGATATTTCGGCGGCTTATGACGCGGTACCGGTGCTTGGCCCGGGCTTCCAGCACGCCATCTACATGGCGGGCGTGGCTAATGTGCGCAACCCGCGGCTGGTCAAGTCGCTCAAGGCGGCACTGCAGGCTTTGCCCAACGTGACCCTGCGTGAACACTGCCAAATCACCGGCTTTGTTCAGGATGGCGGGCGGGTTACCGGGGTGCAAACCGCTGACGGCGTGTTGCAGGCCGATGACGCGGTGCTCAGTGCCGGTGCCTGGAGCGGCGACCTGCTACGCACCCTCGGCCTTGAATTGCCCGTCGAGCCGGTCAAAGGCCAGATGATCCTGTTCAAGTGCGCCGAGGACTTCCTGCCGAGCATGGTGCTGGCCAAGGGGCGCTATGCGATCCCACGCCGCGATGGGCATGTTCTGGTGGGCAGCACCCTGGAGCATGCCGGGTACGACAAGACTCCGACCGAAGAGGCGCTGGCCAGCCTGAAGGCTTCGGCGATTGAACTGTTGCCTGAGCTCGAGGGTGCCACGGTGGTGGGGCACTGGGCTGGGTTGCGGCCGGGGTCGCCTGAAGGCGTGCCGTATATTGGGCGGGTGCCGGGGCATGAGGGGCTGTGGTTGAACTGTGGGCATTACCGTAATGGGCTGGTGCTGGCGCCGGCGTCGTGCCAGTTGTTCACTGACCTGCTGACGGGTGCGGAGCCGATCATCGACCCGGCGCCGTATGCCCCGGCCGGGCGTCTGGGCTGAGGTCGCCGGGCCGCTTGGCCGCCCAATCGCCGGCGGTCGGCGATTGGGCGGGTGAGGTAGCAGATCGACCAGCACTCAACCGATGATCGGCGCCTGCAAATGCCGGCTCGGGTAATGCTGCTCATACACCTTGCACACCCGCAGCACCTGTTCATCGGCAAACCGTCCCGCAACCACCTGCAAGCCCACCGGCAACCCCTCCTGGGTAAACCCGCACGGTACTGAAGCCGCAGGTTGCTGGGTCAGATTGAACGGGTAGCTGAACGGCGTCCACTCCATCCACTGTGCCATCCCCGACCCCGGCGGCACGTCATGCCCTGCCTCAAAGGCCACCCGTGGCAGCATCGGCGACACCAGTACGTCATAGCGCTGGTGGAACGCATTCATGCGGGCAATCAGCTCAGCCCGCGCCTCCAACGCCTGGGTGTACGTGTTCAGACTGATCCTTGCCCCCTGTTCGGCAATCCAGCGCAGGCCAGGGTCAAGCTGCGCGCGCTGTTCATCGGTCAGCGCACCGGCCAGCCGCGCCGCGCCAGCGAACCACAGGGTATTGAAGGTCTCTAGCGGGTCGTTGAACCCCGGGTCGACTTCCTCCACCTGTGCCCCTAGCCGCGCCAGACGCTGCACGGCCTGGGCAACCAGTGCCTCAATCTGCGGGTCGACCTGCACGTAGCCGAAGTTGGCGCTGTAGGCGATACGCAGGCCGCTGAGGTCCTGATCCTGGTTCAACCACGGCGCCTGCCTGGCTGCCCCGGCCAGGCCATCACGCGCATCGGGGCGGGCCACACAGCCCAGCATCAGTACCGCGTCGTCGACAGTGCGGGTCATTGGCCCCAGGTGGGACAACACGGTCATGGCGCTGGCCGGCCACTGCGGCACATAGCCGAAGGTGGGCTTGATGCCGAAGGTACCGGTGAAGGCACAGGGGATCCGGATCGAGCCACCGGCGTCACTGCCTTGGTGCAGCACACCGAGGTTCAGCGCGGCTGCAGCGGCCGCGCCACCGGAGGAGCCACCAGCGGTCAGGCGGGTATCCCAGGGGTTGCGGGTAATCCCGTACAACGGGTTGTCGGTCACACCCTTCCAGCCAAACTCCGGTGTGGTGGTCTTGCCCACCAACACCGCGCCCGCCTCGCGCATGAACGCGGTGAACGGCGCATCGACATCCCAGGGGCCAGCGCCGGAGGTGGTAAGCGACCCCTTGCGCGTGGGCATGCCGCGGGTCAGGGTCAGGTCCTTGATCGAGGCCGGTACACCGTCCAGGCGGCCGCAGGGCTCGCCACGCTGCCAGCGCTGCTCGCTGGCGCGGGCCGCCGTGCGGGCACCTTCGCCGTCCACATGGCAGTAGGCATTGACCGCGGGGTTGTGCTGGTCGATGCGGGTGAGTACGTCATCGATCACCTCGACCGGCGACAGCTGGCGGCGTTGATACAGGTCGAGCAGTTCGACGGCGGTGAAGTCGCCGATGGCAGTTTTGCCAGTCATCTCAATGGGCTCCCTGATTGGCGGCCTGGAACATGGCGCGCAGCAGTACGTCGCAACCGTCGGCCAGGTCCTGTGGCGCGGCGTTTTCGATTTCGTTGTGGCTGATGCCACCCTCGCAGGGCACGAAGATCATCCCCGCCGGGCCCAGCTCGGCAAGGAAGATGGCGTCGTGGCCGGCGCCGCTGACGATGTCCATATGGCTCAGGCCCAACGCGCGTGCACCCTGGCGCACGGCATCCACGCACTGCTCGGCAAAGTACAGGGGCGGGAAGTCGGCAGTTGGCGTCAATTCGAAACGCAGCCCATGCTTTGCCGTGCTGGCCTCGATGGCCTGGCGTACCTCGGCAACCATGGTCGCCAGGTGCTCGGGGTCCAGGTGGCGCAGGTCGATGGTCATGTGCACCTGGCCCGGGATGACGTTGCGCGAGCCCGGGTGCAAGGTCAGGCAGCCCACGGTGCCACAGGCATGAGGCTGATGGGCGAGGGCCGCACGGTTGACCGCCGCCACCACTTCAGCGGCGCCCACCAGGGCGTCCTTGCGCAGGTGCATCGGTGTGGGGCCGGCGTGGGCTTCGACGCCGGTCAGCACCAGGTCGAACCACTTCTGCCCCAGGCAACCCTGCACCACGCCGATGGTGGTGCGCTGGTCTTCCAGCACCGGCCCCTGTTCGATGTGCGCTTCGAAGTAGGCGCCTACGGCATGGCCGGTGGGCACACGCGGGCCGGCATAGCCGATCCGTGCCAACTCCGCGCCCACCGACAGGCCCTGGTCATCGACCTTGTCCAGCGTCTCCTGCAGGCCGAACTTACCGGCGAACACGCCCGAGCCCATCATGCACGGGGGGAAGCGCGAGCCTTCTTCGTTGGTCCACACCACCACTTCCAGCGGTGCCTCGGTGGTCAGCTGCAGGTCGTTGAGGGTACGAATCACCTCCAGCCCGGCCATGACCCCGTAGCATCCGTCGAACTTGCCGCCGGTGGGTTGAGTGTCGATATGGCTGCCGGTCATCACCGGTGGTAGCGCCGGGTTACGCCCGGCGCGGCGGGCGAAGATGTTACCGATGGCGTCGACGCTGACCGTGCAACCGGCCTCGGTGCACCAGCGCACGAACAGGTCGCGGGCCTGGCGGTCCAGGTCGGTCAGGGCCAGGCGGCATACGCCACCCTTGGCGGTGGCGCCCAGCTGGGCCAGGTCCATCAGCGATTGCCAGAGGCGCTCGCGGCTGACCAGTGCGCCCTGGCCAAGCCGGTGCTGCGAGGGATCGATGCGGGTGTTCATGGGCATTCTCCTTTCAGGCGCTCAGGGCCAGGTAGCGGTTCTTGATGCTGGGGTCGTCGCGGAACTGCGCGGCGCTGCCCTGGTAGGCCACACGGCCTTGTTCGAGTACGTAATGGCGGTCGGCGAGGGCGTCGCAGACCATCAGGTTCTGTTCCACCAGCAGGATCGACAGGCCTTCTTCCTTGATCCGTCGCAGGATCTTCACCAGCTCATCGACAATCACCGGGGCCAGGCCCTCGGTGGGCTCGTCGAGGATCAGCAGCTTGGGGTCGTTGAGCAGGGCACGGGCGATGGCCAGCATCTGCTGTTCGCCGCCTGACAGGGCAAAGCCACCGTTGCGCCGGCGCTCCTTGAGCCGCGGGAACATGGCGTAGACATCCTCCAGTTGCCAGCGGCTGTCCTTGCGCACGGCAATCTTCAGGTTTTCCTCGACGCTGAGCTGGCGAAAGATGCCGCGGTGTTCGGGCACCAAGGCGATGCCTTGGCGGGCGATATCGAAGATTTCCCGGCCCACCAACTGCTGGCCGTTGAAGCTGATCTGCCCTTGGCGCGGGCGGACGATGCCGAGGATGCTGCGCAGGGTGGTGGTCTTGCCGGCACCGTTGCGCCCCAGCAGGGTCACCAGCTCCCCAGCGCCCACCTGCAGCGACACGCCTTCGAGCACGTGGCTCTTGTCGTAGTAGGAATGGATCGATTCGACGTTGAGCATCAGGCGGCCTCTCCAAGGTAGGCGGTGCGTACGCGCTCGTCGTTGCGCACCTGGTCCGGGGTGCCCTCGACCAGGATCTGGCCGTGGCTCATGACGGTGATGCGTTGGCTGATCGACATGACGATGCTCATGTTGTGCTCGATCAGCAGCACGGTGTGGTCCCGGCCCAGGTCGCTGATGAGGTCGGTCATCACCGGGATGTCATCGATGCCCATGCCCGAAGTGGGTTCGTCGAGCATCAGCAGGGCCGGTTTGGCGCAGATCGACATGCCCACCTCCAGCACCCGCTGCTGGCCGTGCGACAACTCGCCGGCCAGGGTGTCGGCGCGGGCTGTCAGCTTGAGGCGCTCCAGCACCTGGTCGGCGGTGTTCCAGTGGCTGCGCTTGTGCTCCACGCTGCGCCAGAAGTTCAGCGCGCCCAGGCCATCACGGCCCTGCGCTGCCAGGCGCAGGTTTTCGCGCACCGAGAGGTTCTGGAACAGGCTGGTGAGCTGGAACGACCGCGCCATGCCCAGGGCCACACGGCCGTGGGACGGCTTGCGGATGATGTCCTGGCCGTTGAAGAGGATGTGCCCGGCGGTGGCCTGGCGCTCGCCGGTCAGGCAGTGGAACAGGCTGGTCTTGCCGGCACCGTTGGGGCCGATGACGGTGTGGATGGTGCCGGCGCGCACTTTCAGGTCAACGCCGGCCACCGCCTTGAACGGCCCGTAGGCCAGTTCCAGGTGGCGGGTTTCCAGGAGGTAGTCGCTCATCACAAGGTCTCCTTGGTTTTGGCAGGGGTCTTGTCGTTGCCCGTGCGGGATGGCCGCAGACGCTTGCCCAGTTCGGCCAGCCCGCCCCACAGGCCGCCACGCATGAACACCACCACCAGGATCAGGATCGCCCCCAGCAGCATCAGCCAGCGAGGCCAAAGCTCCGACAGCACATCGCCCAGTACCACGATGGCGCCGGCGCCCAGCAGCGAACCGAACAGCGAGCCCGTACCGCCGACAATGGTCATGATCAGGATGTTCTCGCTCATCATCAGGTCGATGTTCGACAGCGGCGCGAAGTGCAGCAGCATCGCGTACAGCGCCCCGGCGATGCCGGTGATGGCGCCCGACAGCATGAACACCAGGATCTTGAAGTGGCGGGTGTCGTAGCCAATGGCGGCGGCGCGGGTTTCGTTTTCGCGGATCGCCAGCAGGGTGCTGCCGAAGGGCGAGCGGATTACCCGCAGCGCGCCAGCGAAAATCAGCAGGAACAGAACCGCGACGAACACATAGAAGTGCCGAGGGTCGGCCAGGTCGACCAGCACATGGCCGGCGATTTCGATGTTCGGCCGCGGTACGTCGAGCAGGCCGTTGTCACCGCCCGTCCAGCCGCTGAGGGTATAGGCCAGGAAGTACGCCATCTGGCTGAAGGCCAAGGTCAGCATGACGAAGTAGATGCCCGTGCGGCGGATCGCCAAGGCGCCCACCAGCAGCGCCAGAAAGGCACCGAACACCGCCGCGCCAAGCAGGGCGCTGAACATGCCCCACTGCAGGTGGATCATCAGCAGCGCCGCGCCATAGGCACCCACCCCGAAGAAGATGCCTTGGCCAAACGACAGCAGGCCGGTGTAGCCAAGCAGCAGGTTGCAGGCCAGCGCCGCCAGGGCAAAGATCAGGATCTCGGTGGCCAAGGTGGCCGATGGCAGGATCAGCGGCAGCGCCACCAGGCTGGCGAGCACCAGCAGCAGCAGGGCAGGGGTGCGGCCCTTCACGGGCAATGGATTTCTCTCGCTCATCGTCATGCTCTCCCGAACAGGCCATAGGGGCGGACCAGGATCACCGCGGCCATGGCGCCGTAGATCATCAGGCTGGCGCCTTGCGGCCAGAGGCTGGTCATCATGCTTTGCACCACACCCACCAGCAGCCCGCCAACCAGCGCGCCGCCGAACGAGCCCATGCCACCGATCACCACCACCACGAAGGCGATGCCGAGGATCTCCGGGCCCACGAATGGCTGGGCGCCCCGCAGCGGCGCGAACAGCACGCCGGCCACGCCGGCCAGGCCAACGCCCAGGGCGAACGTCAGGGAGAACAGGCGGAAGATATTGGTGCCCAACAGCGAGACGGTTTCGGTGCTTTCGCTGCCGGCGCGTACCAGGGCGCCGAAGCGGGTGCGCTCCAGCAGCAGCCACAGGCCCAGGCCGATGAGGGCGGCGAAACCGATCAGGAACAGGCGGTAGTACGGGTAGATGAAGTCACCGAGGATCAACACGCCACGCAGCTCTGGCGGCACGGCGATGTTCTTGCCCACCGGGCCCCAGATCAGCACCGAGGCTTCCTGGATGATCAGCGCGATACCCAGGGTGACGAGGATCTGGAAGGTGTGTGGCAAGTGGTAGATGCGCTTGATCAACAGGCGCTCTACCGCCCAGGCCAGTGCTGCCACCACCAGCGGCGCGATCAGCAGCGCCAGCCAGAAGTTGCCGGTGATTGCTACGGCGGTGTAGCACAGGTAGGCGCCGAGCAAAAAGAACGCACCGTGGGCGAAATTGACGAAGTTGAGCAGGCCGAAAATGATCGTCAGGCCGACGGCGATGAGGAAATAGATCATCCCCAGGCCCAGGCCGTTGAGCAGTTGGAACAGGTACAAATCGAGCATGAGTGTGCCCTCGACAGCACGCGGGGCGGCTGCCTGTACGAGTGGTTTTGACTAACGCCGCGGCTTCAGGCCAGGGCGCAACCGGTGTGGTCGACTTCGACGAACGAGCGGCCGGCGCTGATGACTTCGGCCAGGTCGTCTTCGTCGCGCATCTGCCCTTGGGGCTTGCCGCGCAACAGGTAGTAGTCCTTCAGTACCTGATGGTCGCCGGGGCGGATCAGCTCGTCGCCGGTCGGGCCCTGGAAGCGCATGCCCTGCAAGGCCGCGGACACGCTGGCGCCGTCCAGGGTGCCGGCCTTGTTGATGGCTTCAAGCATGACCTTGGTGCCGATGTAGTCGGCCGCCAGCGGGTAGTTGGGGTTGATGCCGTAGGCCTTCTGGGTGGCCGCGACCAGTTGCTTGTTTAGTGGGGTGTCGACCTGGTGCCAGTACTGTGCGCCCAGGTACACGCCTTCGAGCACGTCGCTGCCCAGCTCTTGGAACTGGTCGAGGCCGGCCGACCACACCAACAGCACTTTCATGCGGTCCTTGATGCCGAAGTTCACCGCCTGGCGCAGGGCGTTGGACGACTGGCTGCCAAAGTTGAGCAGCACCAGCACGTCGGGCTTGGCGGCGATGGCGTTGGTCAGGTAACCGGAGAACTCCTGCTCCTGCAGCGAGTGGTAGCTGTTGCCGATGTGTTCCACACCGAACTCGGCGAAGACCTTGCGCGCGTTGTCCAGCAGCGCATCGCCGAACACGTATTGTGGGGTAATGGTGTACCAGCGCTTGGCCTGCGGCAGCTGGCGGATCATCGGCACTAGCGTTTCACGGATGGCGCCATAGGTGGGGACCGACCAGCGGAAGGTCGAGGTGTTGCAGTCCTTGCCGGTGATTTCGTCAGCGCCCACCGGTGTCATGAACACACCGCCGGCCTTGTGGATCTCCTTGGACACTGCCAGCGCCGAGGATGACAGGGTGCACCCCTGGAAAAAGCGTGCGCCGTCCTGGCCGATGGCTTCCTGCACCTTGCGCACGGCCTTGCCGGCGTTGCCTTCGGTGTCGATGACTTTGTACTTGAGCGGGTGGCCGAGCACTTGTGGGTATTCGGCGATGGCCAGGCGCGAACCCATGTCGGCATATTTGCCGTAGCTGGCAAAGGCGCCAGACATGGATTTGAGCCCATAGAAGGTCAGCGGTTCGTCGGCGAATGCCCGGTGCGCTCCCAGCGGGAGGCTACCTAAGGCACCCAGGGCAAGGCCTGCCTTGAGCAGGGTACGTCTTTGCATGAGTAACTCCTTGGTTGTGGTTATTAGGCAGGAGTGGCAATGACAAAGCGGTGCGGCCGGGCCTGTGTGCAGGCCTCTGTCCAGGCGGATCAGTGGGTCAGTGGTGGTGGTCGAACTCCAGCAGGAAGTTGCGGGCAACCTCGCCTTCCAGCGCGGTCATGTGGTGCTCGGCGTCGCACATGTGCTCGTGCATCAGGCGGCGTACGGCAGGCTCGTCGCTGGCGCGCAGGGCCAGCAGCAGTTGCTTGTGGTAATCGATGTTGGCGGCAGCGAACTGCTGGCGCTTGGGCAGGTAGGCCTTCTTCAGCACCACCAGGTCGCGCAGCAGATCGTTGAGGAACACCGCCATGAAGCGCAGCAGCGGGTTGGGGCAGCGGTGCGCCAGCAGGGTATGGAACTCGATCTCTGCCAGGCGTTGCTCGCGCTGGCCCTCTTCGCTGTCTTCGGGGGTGCTGCAGAAGTCGATGTTGGCCTGCAGCGCGGCGTAGTCGGTGTCGCTCAGCTGGCCCATGACCGCCACCGCCAGCTCCACCTCGATGACCTTGCGCAGTTGGTACACCTGCTCGCCGTCCAGGTGCTGGAAGTGCAGGTAGTTGCGCAGGGCACGGCTGGCCGGCTCGGTGCCCACCTCGTTGAGGTAGGCGCCGCCGCTGGGGCCGGTGCGGGTGCTGACCAGGCCTTCGACTTCCAGGGCCTTGAGCGCTTCGCGAGCGGTGCCTTTGGAGCATTCGAAGTGCTCCATCAGCTCGCGCTCGGTCGGCAGGCGGTCGCCGGGGTGCAAGGCTTCGGTCACGATCGAGCGCTTGACCGATTCGACGATCACGTCGGACAGCTTCTGGCGCTTGCGTTTGGGTTTGAGCATTTCGCTATTTTTCATATTTATGCGGATAAATAGGATTTAGCGAATTTTGCCGGGGGCGGTCAATGCTGGCGCAGGGGGGAGGGTCGTAAATGGTACGAAAGGGTCGGGGAGGGATATGTGGCTAAGCTGATTGATCGCATGATCAGTACCGGCCTCTTCGCGGGGCAAGCCCGCTCCAACAGGTTATCCCTGTGCTGAAGGCATCCACTTCAACCGGACTGCCCCGCGAAGAGGCCGGTACTGAATCAACGCGGCTGGCCAGGCCCCTGTTGCAGGTGCGCCTGGCTGCAATACCAGTCCTTGCCCTGCTGTAGCGCCCGGTCATTGGGCAGGTGCACGCCGCAGTGGGCGCAGCGCACCATTTTCAGCGGGTCGTCGAGCTTTTGCTCGGGGTGCGATTGCTGGCTGATCTTGAATTTGCGCCACAGCCAGAACGCGGCGGCGATCAGGGCAATCCAGAAAAGTAGGCGAACCATGGTGTCCAGCTTGTCGATTGAGGAAGACCACAGTCTAGGATGCGGCCAATAAAAAAGGGAGGCCCCAGGCCTCCCTTTCTCATACCACGGTGCCTCAGTCGAACAGACCAAAGGTCATGTAGCTGAACCACGAGCGGTCTTTTTCGGCTTCTTTCGGGCCTACCGGCAGGATCGGGTCGCCGTTTTCATCTTTGGGCAGCAGCTCTTGCGGCATCTCGGCGCGGGCGTCCTGGAACTGCTTGACCACGTCCTGGTTGGCGCGGGTTTCGCCCGGTGGCAGCGGCGTATCGGTTTCGATCAGGCCCAGGGTTGCCTTGGACAGCCAGCCACGGCCGTCGGACTCGGTCTGCTTGGGCTGGAACTGGCCATCGACCAGGCTCGGGTGGTCAGGGTAGTTGAGCTTGAGGGTTTCCAGGCTGGTGGCGGCCAGTTCGTCCAGGTGCATCTTCTGGTACGACTCGACCATCACCGCCAGGCCATCACCGACCGATGGGGTCTCCTGGAAGTTCTCCACCACGTAGCGACCACGGTTGGCGGCCGCCACATACGCCTGACGGCTCAGGTAGTAGTCAGCCACGTGGATTTCGTAGGAGGCCAGCAGGTTGCGCAGGTAGATCATGCGCTGCTTGGCATCCGGGGCGTAGCGGCTGTTGGGGAAGCGGCTGGTCAGCTGGGCGAACTCGTTGTACGAGTCGCGGGCGGCACCCGGGTCACGCTTGGTCATGTCCAGCGGCAGGAAACGCGCCAGCAGGCCACGGTCCTGGTCGAACGACGTCAGGCCCTTGAGGTAATAGGCGTAGTCGACGTTGGGGTGCTGCGGGTGCAGACGGATGAAGCGCTCGGCAGCCGATTTGGCTGCTTCGGGCTCGGAGTTCTTGTAGTTGGCGTAGATCAGCTCGAGCTGGGCCTGGTCGGCGTAACGGCCGAACGGGTAGCGCGACTCCAGGGCCTTGAGCTTGTTCACGGCGCTGGTGTAGCTCGAGTTGTCCAGGTCAGCTTGGGCCTGCTGATACAGCTCGGCTTCGCTGAGGTTCTCGTCAATCACCTCTTTATTGGAGGAACAGGCCGCGGTGAGCCCGAGGATGGCGATCAGCAGCAGGTGTTTCACTTGCATGGCGGCTTGCGTCCCTTTGACGGCCGCTGTCTTGGGCGGTGCCGTCCTGTTATGATGAGCGCCCCGGCCAACCCCGGGACAAAAGAAGCCGTATTTAACCACAAGCTCGCAGCCGAAACCAAAGGCTGTGCGCCCGCCGAATCGAGCATGTCCGAGATCATTCAACTTAGCGCAGAGGTACCGTCCGAACTGGGCGGTCAACGCCTCGACCAGGTCGCCGCCCAATTGTTCGCCGAGTACTCGCGCTCGCGGCTGACTTCGTGGATCAAAGAGGGCCGTCTGACGGTCGATGGCGCCGTCGTGCGCCCCCGCGACACCGTCCACGGTGGCTCGCTGCTGGTGCTGGACGCCGAGCAGGAAGCCCAGGGCGAGTGGGAGGCCGAAGACATCGAGCTGGACATCGTCTATGAAGACGACCAGATCATGGTGATCAACAAGCCTGCCGGGCTTGTCGTCCATCCGGCTGCCGGCCACGCCAGCGGCACCTTGCTCAACGCATTGCTGCATCATGTGCCAGACATCATCAACGTCCCGCGTGCCGGTATCGTCCACCGCCTGGACAAGGACACCACCGGTCTGATGGTGGTGGCCAAGACCCTGCAGGCGCAGACCAACCTGGTCGACCAGTTGCAAAAACGCTCGGTCAGCCGCATCTACGAGTGCATCGTGGTTGGCGTGGTCACCGCCGGTGGCAAGATCGACGCCCCGATCGGCCGCCACGGCGGCATGCGCCAGCGCATGGCGGTAACCGAAGGCGGCAAGCCAGCGGTCAGCCACTACCGTGTGCTCAAGCGCTTCCGCTCCCACACCCATGTGCGGGTCAAGCTGGAAACCGGCCGTACCCACCAGATCCGTGTGCACATGGCCCATGTCGGGTTCCCGCTGGTTGGCGACCAGACCTACGGCGGTCGCTTCCGCATCCCGCCGGCGGCCAGCCCGACCATGGTCGAGGCGGTCAAGACCTTCCCGCGCCAGGCCCTGCATGCGCGCTTCCTGGCGCTGGACCACCCGGCCACCGGTGAACGCATGGAATGGGAATCGCCGCTGCCTGATGACTTCGTCTGGCTGCTGTCGCTGCTGAACCAGGACCGCGAGGCGTTTATCGGATGAGTGGTCTGACGCAGTCGCTGCTGTTCCCCGACTGGCCCGCCCCGGCCTCGGTTCGCGCCTGTGTCACCACCCGTCAGGGCGGTATCAGCCTACCGCCTTATGAAAGTTTCAACCTCGGTGACCACGTGGGGGATGACCCCGCCGCCGTTGCCGAGAACCGCCGCCGCCTGAGCGACCAGTTCGCCATCCAGCCTGCCTGGCTCAAGCAGGTGCATGGCCTGGCAGTGGCGGATGCCGACCCGTCGGTGGTCGCTGAAGCCGATGCCAGCTGGACCGACCAGCCTGGCATTGCCTGCACCGTGATGACCGCCGATTGCTTGCCCGCGCTGTTCTGCGACCGTGCCGGCACCCGCGTGGCGGCAGCGCATGCCGGCTGGCGCGGGCTGGCCGGCGGTGTGCTGGAAGCCACCCTTGATCGCCTGGCACTGGCACCTGAAGACGTGCTGGTGTGGCTGGGGCCGGCCATCGGCCCGCAGGCCTTCGAAGTGGGCCTGGAAGTACGCGATGCCTTTACCGCCGTGCACCCGGAGGCTACCAAGGCTTTCGTCGACGGTGAGCGGCCGGGCAAGCTGATGGCCGACATCTACGAGCTGGCGCGGATCCGTCTGGCGGCGCGGGGGGTTACTGCTGTTTATGGCGGTGGCTTGTGCACGGTCAGCGACTCACGGTTCTTCTCCTACCGCCGTACCCCGCAGGGTGGGCGCTTTGCTTCGCTGGTCTGGCTGGACCCGCGCTGATTGCCGCGAGCGCCTCGTCGCTAATCCAACCAGCTGACTTCGGTCAACCCCGCTACGCTTGAATCTTCCAGAATCAACCTTATCTATAAGGTCATCTCAGGCAGGTTTCTTCATTAAAGGCGCTGTCCATCGCTCCGACCTGCCCTTACAGGAAGGTATCCCCCATGCGAATAGACCGTTTGACCAGCAAGCTTCAACTAGCGATATCCGATGCCCAATCCCTGGCCGTTGGCATGGATCATCCTGCCATTGAGCCCGTGCACCTGTTGCAGGCGCTGATCGAGCAGCAGGGCGGTTCGATCAAACCGCTGCTGATGCAAGTCGGTTTTGACATCAACAGCCTGCGCCAGGCCCTGGTGAAAGAGCTCGACCAACTGCCAAAAATCCAGAACCCCACCGGCGACGTGAACATGTCGCAGGACCTCGCGCGCCTGCTCAACCAGGCCGACCGCCTGGCCCAGCAGAAGGGTGACCAGTTCATTTCCAGCGAGCTGGTGCTGCTCGCCGCCATGGACGAGAACAGCAAGCTGGGCAAGCTGCTGCTCAGCCAGGGCGTGAGCAAGAAAGCCCTGGAAAACGCCATCACCAACCTGCGGGGCGGCGCGGCAGTGAATGATGCCAACGCCGAAGAGTCGCGCCAGGCCCTGGACAAGTACACCGTCGACCTGACCAAGCGTGCCGAAGAAGGCAAGCTTGACCCGGTGATCGGCCGTGATGACGAGATCCGCCGCACGGTGCAGGTGCTGCAGCGCCGTACCAAGAACAACCCGGTACTGATCGGCGAGCCTGGCGTGGGTAAAACCGCCATTGCCGAAGGCCTGGCCCAGCGCATCATCAACGGTGAGGTGCCTGACGGCCTCAAGGGCAAGCGCCTGCTGGCGCTGGACATGGGCGCGCTGATCGCCGGTGCCAAGTACCGCGGCGAGTTCGAAGAGCGCCTGAAGTCGCTGCTTAACGAGCTGTCCAAGCAGGAAGGCCAGATCATCCTGTTCATCGACGAGCTGCACACCATGGTCGGTGCCGGCAAGGGCGAAGGTGCCATGGACGCCGGCAACATGCTCAAGCCGGCCCTGGCCCGTGGCGAGCTGCACTGTGTGGGCGCCACCACGCTCAACGAGTACCGCCAGTTCATCGAGAAGGACGCCGCCCTGGAGCGCCGTTTCCAGAAGGTGCTGGTCGAAGAGCCGAGCGAGGAAGACACCATCGCCATCCTGCGTGGCCTGAAAGAGCGCTATGAGGTGCACCACAAGGTGGCCATCACCGACGGTGCGATCATTGCCGCGGCCAAGCTCAGCCACCGCTACATCACCGACCGCCAGCTGCCGGACAAGGCCATCGACCTGATCGACGAAGCGGCCAGCCGCATCCGTATGGAGATCGACTCCAAGCCGGAAGTGCTCGACCGCCTCGACCGTCGCCTGATCCAGTTGAAGGTGGAGTCCCAGGCGCTGAAGAAGGAAGAGGACGAAGCGGCAAAAAAACGCCTGGAGAAGCTCACCGAAGAAATCGAGCGGCTGGAGCGCGAATACTCCGACCTGGAAGAAATCTGGGCCTCGGAAAAAGCTGAAGTACAGGGCTCGGCGCAGATCCAGCAAAAGATCGAGCAGGCGCGCCAGGAGCTGGAAGCCGCACGGCGCAAAGGCGACCTGAACCGCATGGCCGAGTTGCAGTACGGGATTATCCCCGACCTGGAGCGCAGCCTGCAGATGGTCGACCAGCACGGCAAGGCAGAAAACCAGTTGCTGCGTAACAAGGTCACCGAGGAAGAAATCGCCGAAGTGGTGTCCAAGTGGACCGGCATCCCGGTCGCCAAGATGCTTGAAGGCGAACGTGAGAAGCTGCTGAAAATGGAAGACCTGCTGCACCAGCGGGTGATTGGCCAGAACGAAGCGGTCACCGCCGTGGCCAACGCGGTGCGCCGTTCGCGCGCCGGGTTGTCTGACCCCAACCGGCCCAGTGGCTCGTTCCTGTTCCTCGGCCCGACCGGTGTCGGTAAGACCGAACTGTGCAAGGCGCTGGCCGAGTTCCTGTTCGACACCGAAGAGGCCATGGTGCGCATCGACATGTCCGAGTTCATGGAGAAACACTCCGTGGCTCGCCTGATCGGTGCTCCACCAGGCTATGTTGGGTATGAAGAGGGCGGGTACCTGACCGAAGCGGTACGGCGCAAGCCTTACTCGGTGGTGCTGCTTGACGAGGTAGAAAAGGCCCACCCGGACGTGTTCAACGTGCTGCTGCAGGTGCTCGAGGATGGCCGGTTGACCGACAGCCATGGCCGCACCGTGGACTTCCGCAACACGGTGATCGTGATGACCTCCAACCTGGGCTCGGCGCAGATCCAGGAACTGGTGGGTGACCGCGAGGCACAGCGTGCAGCGGTGATGGATGCAGTGGGTGCGCACTTCCGTCCGGAGTTCATCAACCGGATCGACGAAGTGGTGGTGTTCGAGCCACTGGGCCGCGATCAGATCGCTGGCATCACCGAGATCCAGCTCGGCCGCCTGCGCAGCCGCCTTGCCGAGCGCGAGCTGGCGCTGAGCCTGAGCCCGGAGGCGTTGGACAAGCTGATCGCGGTGGGTTACGACCCCGTGTACGGCGCACGGCCGCTGAAGCGGGCGATCCAGCGCTGGATCGAGAACCCGCTGGCGCAACTGATCCTGGCTGGCAAGTTCCTGCCTGGCACGGCGATCACTGCCAAGGTGGAAGGCGAAGAAATCGTGTTTGCCTGAACCATCCGCTGCAAAGACTAGCCCCGCACCTGCGGGGCTTTTTTATGGCCAGCGGTTTGTCGCAGCTGATTCAGGAACCTGTGGGAACCGGCTCAGCTCCCGTAAAACCGGGCCCTTTTCATTTTTTACGTTAACTTGCTGAAATTTTTGAAAAAACCGCTTGCATCAAAAAAGGAGTGCCCCTAATATACGCCCCGCTGTCAGGCACTAAGCGAATCGCCAGCAACATCGGTGATCGCAAAACAACTTACAAATCAGTAAGTTGAATGAAAAAAATTGGTTGACAAGCAAAACGAAGAATGTAGAATAGCCGGCCTCAGCAGCGACAACGCGAAAGCGGATAGCTAAAGAGAACGAAGCTAACACAGGCTTCGAGTTGTACCGAAGTTCAGTTCCGCGATAGCTCAGTCGGTAGAGCAAATGACTGTTAATCATTGGGTCCCTGGTTCGAGTCCAGGTCGCGGAGCCAATCTCGGGGTGTAGCGCAGTCCGGTAGCGCGCCTGCTTTGGGAGCAGGATGTCAGGAGTTCGAATCCCCTCACCCCGACCATTTTCAGGGTCGTTAGCTCAGTTGGTAGAGCAGTTGGCTTTTAACCAATTGGTCGTAGGTTCGAATCCTACACGACCCACCATGTAAAAAGGGCATCTCGACTGAGATGCCCTTTTTCTTTTGTCTCGCGAAAAGTTTGGCCAATACCGCTAACTGCGGGCGAAAAAAAGGACCGCATCAGCGGCCCCTTTTCATCACGATCAGTGCAGCTTCAGCCTCGGTTCGGTGCCCCGGCCAATCTTGCTCCCCAGCATCATCATCGCCGTGCGGAAGAACCCGTACAGCGCCATCTGGTGCATGCGGTACAGCGACACGTAGAACATCCGCGCCAGCCAGCCTTCCAGCTTCACACTGCCCATCAGGTTGCCCATCAGGTTACCCACCGCCGAGAAGCGCGACAGCGACACCAGCGACCCGTAATCCTTGTAGGCATAGGTCGGCAGTTCTTTGTTCTCCAGGCGCGCCTTCAAGCTTTTGGCCAGCATCGACGCCTGCTGGTGCGCCGCCTGGGCGCGTGGCGGCACGTTGCGGTCGCTGCCTGGCTGTGGGCAGGCGGCGCAGTCGCCGAAGGCGAAGATGTTGTCGTCGCGGGTGGTTTGCAGGGTAGGGCGGACCACCAGCTGGTTGATGCGGTTGGTTTCCAGGCCGTCGATCTCCTTGAGGAAGCCCGGCGCTCGAATACCCGCCGCCCACACCTTCAGGCTGGCCTGGATCACTTCGCCGCTGGCTGTCTTCAGCCCGTCCTCGGTGACTTCGCTGACTGCAGCGTTGGTCATCACCGTCACGCCGAGTTTTTCCAAGGTCTTGTGCACCGGCACGCTGATGCGCTCTGGCAGGGCAGGGAGTACCCGCGGGCCCGCCTCGATCAGGGTGATGTGCATGTCTTTGGGTTGGATGCGGTCCAGGCCGTAAGCCGCCAGTTCGTGGGCAGCGTGGTGCAATTCAGCCGCCAGCTCGACGCCTGTGGCACCGGCACCGACGATCGCCACGCTGATCTGCTCGCTGGCCTGGTCGCCAGCATGGGCGCGCAGGTAATGGTTGAGCAGTTGCTGGTGGAAGCGCTCGGCCTGCTTGCGGGTATCCAGGAACAGGCAGTGCTGCGCTGCGCCCAGGGTGCCGAAGTCGTTGGTGTTGCTGCCCACGGCGATTACCAGGGTGTCATACCCCAGGGTGCGCGCAGGCAGCAGCTCGCGGCCTTCTTCATCGAGGGTGGCGGCCAGCTGGATTTGTTTACCTTCACGGTCCAGGCCGCTCATGCGCCCCAGCTGGAAGTTGAAGTGGTTCCATTTGGCCTGGGCCACGTAGTTCAGTTCGTCTTCCGAAGAGTTCAGCGAGCCGGCGGCCACTTCGTGCAGCAGGGGCTTCCAGATGTGCGTGAGGTTGGCGTCGACCAGGGTGATGTCGGCCTGTTTGCGCTTGCCCAGGGTTTTACCCAGGCGGGTCGCCAGTTCCAGGCCGCCGGCGCCGCCGCCGACAATCACGATGCGATGAGTCATGGGAATATCTCATAAGGTTTACGGAATGCTTGGCCCTGGGGGCCGGCCGCAAACTGCATGAGAGGAGGGCGAGCGCGAGGCAGCTCATAGCACCAGTCCACTCAACAGGCGGCTGATGAGGCCCAGCCCGATAGTCACCGCCAGCACCAGCACAAGGAGCAGCCACGGCCGAAAGGGCTTGCGCTCGACTTGGTGCTGAGGGGCTCGCAGGTACTCATCGACACGACGCTGATCTTCAGGATTCAGTCGGCTGGTCATGGTGGGCCTCGTCAGGTAGACGTTTGTGACTGCGCGGACGCTACAGCGTTCGGCAAGTACTTGAGACAAATGATAATGCTTTCTATCCCTGGCGCCGAGTGTACGCCATCGCAAAGACTCTCGGCACTGGATCAAAGACTGATGCCCACGTCGAAGACAATGCTGCGCCCCAGGTTGCCGCGCAGAAAATCCGGCGCATCCGGGTGGGCGAACAGCACCCGGGCAAAGGTCGGCCCGACCAGCGACAACGACCGCCAACCCTGGCGCAGGTATTCAGTAGGCGGCGGGAAGTGGGTGTTGAGGTCGAGCACCTCGCGCTTGAGGCTGGCGAAGGCGATGATGTCCAGCTCGTTCAACTCCAACCCGCGCTCGCGGTAGTTGTGCGCCTTCTTGCGCAGGGTCGGGGCCAGGCGCCCGAGCAACTCCACGGCGCTGATCCGCCGCGGACGCGCTTCACGCCGTACCAGTTGCGCCAGGGAGAAAGCACTGCGCCGGCGCTGCAGTTCTTCGCGCCACTCGTCGTTGAGCCGGCGCCCTTCATCGAGCACGAAAAACACCTCGAACGCAGCGTCGCGGAACAACACATCCGGCGGTTCCTGGCCGGCTGGGGTGAAGTCTTCGCTGCGATAGGGGATGTTCAGCCCCTGCAGCAGGCGCTGGCATACCCAACGCTCCCGCTCCCATTTGCGTGCATTGGAGAGGAAGGCGTTGGCTTGTTCGGCCTGGATGGTAAGCAGGCGCAGGTAGTCTGAGTCATCCATGCAGACAAGCTTAGCCGCTAAACCATGACGATAAGATGCTGTTTTTGAATGGGTGTAGACTCAAGGCATGTCCACAAGATCGCCAGGGGCTTTCGTCACGTGATCAGCGCGCAGGTATTGTCCAGCACCACCCTTACGGTTGGTTGGCTCGCTTATGTGCCCTTGCTGTTGTGGGCGGCCGGCCGTACCCGCTGGCTCGAACTGTTTGCCGACAGCCGCAGGCAGCACCTGCTGTTCGGTACTGTGTTCTGCCTGTTCGCGCTGTGGCTGGTACGGCGCGACTTCGACACGGGCGTGTCCTATCACTTCATCGGCATGACAGCCGTGACCTTGCTGCTGGACTGGCCGCTGGCGGTGCTCGGCGGGTTTCTGGCCCAACTCGGCCTGCTGGCGCTCGGCCGGCAGGACCTCGCCGCGCTTGGGGTCAACGGCTTGTTGCTGATTGGCCTGCCGGTACTGATTACCGAGGTGTGCGCGATCCTGGTCGAGCGCGCGCAGCCACGTAACCTGTTCGTTTATATCTTCTGTTCAGGGTTTTTCCCGGCCGCATTGACGGTGCTTGTGTGCCTGCTGGCCGGGTTGGGGTTGCTGTGGCTGGATGGGCGTTTCGCCATGCCGGAGTGGCTGAGCGACTTTGTGGGCTACCTGTGGCTGATGATGTTCCCCGAGGCGTTCATCAACGGCATGGTGATCAGCGCCTTGGTGGTCTTCAGCCCAGAGTGGCTGGAAACGTTCAACCGCACGCGCTATCTGCAGGCGCCGTGGAAGGAGGATGAGCGGTGATGGCCTGCAACGCAGGCCTCAGAGCATTCAGCTCAATGCCGCGGCTCCAGGTCACCCGAATACAACTCATCTTCGGACTCTTCCGAGCCCGCGATCTTGTGCTCTTCAGCCGCCCACGCGCCCAGGTCGATCAGCTTGCAACGGTCCGAACAGAACGGCCGAAACGCGCTTTTCTCGTTCCATTCCACAGGTGCGCCACAGGTCGGGCAATCGACGATCAATGGCTGGCTCATGGCTGGCCTCCTCGTAAAGTCAGGTAAAAGTGGTGCAGATGGTCGATCTGCGCGTGCAAGGCGGCAAGGTCGCCGTCGTTGACGACCACGTCATCGGCATGGCGCAGACGCTCCTCGCGGGCCAGCTGGGCCTTGAGAATGGCCTGCACCTGTTCGGCGCTGGTGTTGTCGCGCAGCAAGGTGCGCGCCACCTGCAACTGCGGTGGTGCATCGATCACCAGCACGCGCTGGGTCTTCTGGTACTGGCCAGACTCGATCAGCAGCGGCGACACGTACACCGCATAGGGCGACTCGGCCTTGGCCAGGTAGCTGAAAATCTCCTGCCCGATCAGCGGGTGCAGCAGTTGTTCCAGCCATTTGCGCTGGGCCGGGTCGGCAAAGATCAGTTGGCGCAGGGCCGCGCGGTCGAGCTGGCCGTCGTCCAGCAACACGCCAGGGCCAAAGCGCTCGACGATACTGGCCAGGGCCGGGCGGCCAGGTTCGACAACCCAGCGCGCCGCCTGGTCGGCATCGACCAGGTGCACGCCCAGCGCGACGAAGCGCTCTGCAGCGGCACTTTTACCGCTGCCAATACCGCCAGTGAGCCCGAGAATCCAGGGGGTGAATGCCGCAGTGGTCATCAGAATCCAAGCAGTTGCAGGTAGGAGGCGTACATTTCATCACCCCAGAGCACGGCAATCCACCCCGCAATGGCCAGATAAGGGCCAAACGGGATCGCCGTGCCGACCGACTGCCTGCGTAACCGCAGCAAAACCAGGCCCCCCACCACACCCACCACCGACGACAGCATCAAGGTGATCGGCAACACGTGCCAGCCTCCCCAGGCACCGATCAGCGCCAGCAGCTTGAAGTCGCCATAACCCATCCCTTCCTTGCCGGTGAGCAGTTTGAACACCCAATACACTGTCCACAGGCTGAGGTAACCGGCTACCGCCCCCCAGAGGGCATCGGGCAGCGACACCACGGTGTCGAAGGCGTTGACCACCAACCCCAGCCAGAGCGTCGGCAGCACCAGCACGTCGGGCAGAATCTGCTGGTCATGGTCGATCAGGCTCAGCGCCAGCAGGCACCAGGTGAACACCAGCAGCGCCAACG
Organism: Pseudomonas sp. NBRC 111131; assembly: GCF_001320525.1. NCBI lineage: Bacteria > Pseudomonadati > Pseudomonadota > Gammaproteobacteria > Pseudomonadales > Pseudomonadaceae > Pseudomonas > Pseudomonas sp. NBRC 111131. The sequence continues at coordinate 34,792 of NZ_BCBH01000006.1, forward strand.
CTTGCGCCCCGGCGCCGCAATACCAGGCCACCATCATCGATAGCAGGGCACAGCTCACTTCGACCAACGGATACCGTGAGCTGATCGGCTGTTTGCAGGCCGAGCAGCGCCCGCGCAGGGCCAGGTAGCTAAGCACCGGGATGTTTTCCCAGGCACGGATCGCGTGCCCACAGTGCGGGCAGCGGGAGGCTGGCAGGCACAGGTCGAAACGCGCGTGCTCGCGGGTCGGCAGCCCCAGCACCTCCTGCGCCTCACGCTGCCATTGGCGCTCCAGCATGACCGGCAGGCGATACACCACCACATTGATAAAGCTGCCGACCAACAGCCCCAGCACCGTTGCCAAGGTGATGAAGTACGCCGGCTGCTCAGCCAGCAAAGTCCATAGCGTCATGTTCAGATCAAACTACCCAGCTGGAAGATCGGCAGGTACATCGCCACCACCAGGCCGCCGACCAGCAGCCCAAGGATCAGCACGATGGCGGGCTCCAGCAGGCTGGTCAACTGGTCCAGCGCTTGGCTGACTTGTTCCTCGTAATGGCTGGCGGCCTTGTCCAGCATCGGCTCCAGCGTGCCGCTGGACTCGCCGATGGCTGTGAGCTGCACCAGCAACGGCGGGAACAGCGGCTCCAGCGCCATCGCCTGGTTCAGCCCCTGCCCATTGGCCATGCCCTGGCGCAGCCGCACAATCGCTTGCTCGTGCAACGCGCTGCCGCTGGCCTTGGCCACAGTGCCCAGCGCATCCAGCAACGGCACCCCCGCCGCGTAGGCTGTGCCCAAGCTGCGGGCAAAACGCGCCAAGGCAGCCTGCCCCAGCAACTTGCCAAATACCGGTAACCGCAGCACCTGGTGAGATATCCACAGGCGTGCTGGCGGGTGCCTTCTATACACCTCGCGCACGGCCAACGCCAGCGCAAACCCCGTTATCAACAGCAGCGGCGCATGGCGGCCCAGCCCTGTGGACAAGTCGATCACCCACTGCGTGAAGGCTGGTAGCGCCGTATCAAAGCCGGCAAACAACCGTTGAAAGCGCGGAATCACTTCCAGCAACAAAATCGCCGATACCCCCAACCCTGTCAGCAGCAGTAACAGGGGATAGAGCATCGCCTTGCGCACCCGTTTGCGTAAGGCCTGGCGCTGTTCCAGCATGCCCGCCAGTTGTTCAAGCTGCCGGTCCAGCGTGCCAGACTGCTCCCCCACCCGCACCAGGTTGCAGTACAACCCGTCAAACCACGCGGGCTGGCGCTGCAACGCATCCGCCAGCCCCAGGCCAGACGCCACATCCTGTTTCAACCGCTCCAGCAACGCCGCCTGCCCCGCGCCGCACCCACTGCGCCCCATCACCTCGAAGGCATGCAACAACGGCACACCCGCTTTCAGCAAGGTTGCGAGCTGCCGGCTGAACCCCGCCGGGTCGCTCTTCTCCCGCGCTTTTGGCCATTGCCAGACCCGTTGGCTGACAGGCCGCAAGCGGGCCACACGAATACCTTGGCGCTGCAGCCCGGCCCGCACATAGGCCGGGCTGCGCCCAGCCACCTGCCCGCTGACCGCGGCACCTTTGGCATCGGTGCCCTGCCAGGCATAGAGGTGAGTCGAATGGTTCATGCAAAAGGTCCTTATCTGCCCTGTGACAAGCCTGGAAACAGCTTGTCGATTCCGTGAAGGGGCGCGCGCTGGCGATGCTCACTAGAGTAGTTCAGCGAAGATGACGCCCTGACCGGCAGGGGTGACAAAAGGTGTCTGTTCAGGCCTACTGCGCCGCTGTCAGCTCGGGGTCGAGAATGACCTCAACGAGTACGCGTATCAAAAAGGAAAAAACGTTCATGAAAGGGCAACGTGGTATCACCCTGATCGAACTGATGATCGTCGTCGCGATCATCGGCATCCTGGCGACCATCGCCATACCGATGTACACCAACCACCAGTCACGCACCAAGGCCGCTGCCGGGCTGCTGGAGATCAGCGCGCTGAAGACAGCGATGGACCTGCGCCTGAATGAAGGCAAGGACGTGGCCGACGTAGCGGCGCTTGGCGGCCAGCCCGCTACCGCGCATTGCGCGATCACCGCTGACGGCAAGGCTGCCGACGGCAGTGGGAGCATCGTGTGCACCCTGGTGGATGCGCCAGCCAATGTGGTGGGCAAGGCCCTGACGCTGACCCGTTCGGCCAGCGGCTGGAGCTGCACCACCAACATCGAGGAAGACCTCGCGCCCGGCGGTTGCAAAGGGGCTTGAGGGTCGGGGAATAAGCCAGGGGAAACAGAGGTTTGCGTAACGGGTGCGGCAGTGGTACGTTGCGCTACACGCCGGTGTAGCTCAGTCGGTAGAGCAGCGCACTCGTAACGCGAAGGTCGCAGGTTCGATTCCTGTCTCCGCACCATATCCAGCTCCACTGCATTCCGCTGAATGCTTTGGAAACCCTCTAAACCGGCCTTCTGGCCGGTTTTTCGTTTCCACGACCCTCCGTCGGGAACCAACAAAATCCCCAATAGCCGGGGGTGTTTTTGGGGCCTGCAAACTGTTCGACGGCGGGGGTATGTACCTGTACGTCGCGCCCAGTGGCTCGAAGACTTGGCGGCTGCGGTATTTCAAACCCAACGGCAAGGAAGGCACGCTGATCATCGGCAAGTACCCCATCGTTTCGTTGGCCGTTGCGAGGACCAAGCGTGATGAGGCCAGGGCTGTTTTGGAGCGCTGAATTTCAACCCTTGACGGGGTTTATCCACGTACCTCCACCTGAGCTTCCACAACACCGCCGGCATCCACCAGGCCATCCGTATCATCAGTCGCCTGGCCAGCGAGCACTGCACCAAGCTGATCAACCCCGCGCCACCCCCCCGCTAACTGACGTCCCCAACGCTGCCGCCAGCCAAGCCCTTAACCCGATAACCACGCCAGCCCTTGCAAGATCAGGTATGAGATGATCACCCTCGGTGTGGCAGGAGTCGGTCAATGGCAGACCACGTTGATTACAAACGCAACAGGGATATCCCCGGGCTGGTGCTGAGCGAGGCGCGTTTCTCGAGCTTTCGTTTCGGGCGTCACTACCACCTGGATTTCCACGTCGGCTTGATCACCGATGGCGTGCAGCGCCAGGTACTCAATGGTGAGACGACGTTGCTGTCGCCAGGCACCATCCAGTTGATGCCACCCGGCGAAATTCACGATGGCATCAGTGCAGGCGACGACGCCTACACGCTGAAGACGTTCCGTGTGTCCGCCGACCTGTTGCGCAGCGTTACGGAAGAGCTTACGGGCCGTGACCAGTTTTCCGCTCTGGGTGGCGCGCTGTTACAGGATGCCAGCCTCGCCATCCAGCTTTCCCGGCTGCACGACGCGCTCGCAGCGGGGATGCCTACAGACCCGCTGTTTGTCGATTCTCAATGGCTCATGCTGCTCGGGCGGCTGTTTGCCCAAGCGCGGATGGTCAAGCCGCAGTTCGTAAAGGGCCCGCTTTCGATCGTGCAGTGGCATCGTGTGCGGGACTACTGCAACGAACACCTCGCCGACAAGATAACGCTCGAAGAACTGGCTGCATTGTGCGACCTAGAGCGTTTTCACTTCCTCAAGCTATTCAAGCAGACGGTCGGCATAACACCACATGCCTGGCTGGTGCGTTTGCGCCTAGAGCGCGCCTGTGTGCTGCTAAACCATACCCAGTGGGAATTGACCAGGGTCGCGCAAGAGGTGGGTTTCTACGACCAGAGCCACTTCAATCGGGCCTTCAAGCAAGCCTTTGGGGTTGCACCGTCTCGTTACTGATCGCTGTTGCCCCATCAATTTTTTACAAGTGCGCGAAGTCCTCGCCCTTTAACCTTGAATCTTGATCGGGCGCTGCCCCGGAAAGAACCAAGGATTTGATCGATGATGCAACGGGCGTATTACAGCAGCGATGAGTTGACCTTGAGCACGCACGTGGTGCGTTGCACGCCGACGGAGGATGGACGTTTCCGGGTCTACTTGGCCGAGACCCTCTTTCACCCCCAGGGCGGTGGGCAGCCTGCGGATCAGGGAACCATCGCGGGTATCCGGGTAGAGGAAGTGCTCAATATCGAGGGCGATGTGGTGCATGTCGTCGGGCAACCCGTGCCCATGGGCAGCGTCGAGATTGCCATCTCGCCCGAAGTGCGTGCGTTGCATGCTCGCCTGCATTCGGCCGGCCACCTGATTGCGGGTATCGGGCAGAGCTTGGGCTGGCTTCCCAGCAAAGGCCACCACTGGCCGGGGGAGTGCCGAGTGATTTTTGAGCGCCAGGCGGGTTGCGAGCCGCTGACGGTCGAAGGCATCGAGGCGGCGGTGAACGCGCTGATCCAGCGTAACGTGCCGCGTGAGTTGATTGACCAGGGCGGTGTCCGCTCAGTGTGTTTCGGCACCTTGCCGATGCAGGGTTGCGGCGGCACGCATGTCACCTCAGCGGGCTTGGTCGGGCCGATCAAGGTGCTCAAGCTCAAAGAGAAGAAAGGCCTGCTGTCGGTGCATTACGACGTAGCTCGATAGACAACGAAGTAACTGGAGACATCACGTGGACTACGTTTCCCAGCTTTTGACCATTGGCGCCGTCATGCTCCTGGCCTGCGTAAGCCCAGGCCCCGATTTCATCGCCGTCACTTCCAACGCCTTGGTGAGCCGCAGCCGAGGGATTGGTGTTGCAGTGGGCACCAGCGCAGGCATCGCCATTTGGGCGGTGCTGGCGATTGTCGGCCTGGGTGTTTTGCTGAGCACAGTGGCCTGGTTGTATGACGCGATTCGGGTAGTGGGCGCGGGTTATCTGATCTACATGGGCATTAAAATGCTGCTCGGCGCGCGGCGGCCTTATGCAGCCCTCGAAATCAGCACGACGCAAAACACCACCACAGCAGCCCCCCGCGTTGGGTTACTGGTGTCCGCCACAAATCCAAAGGCCGCGGCGTTCTTTGGCAGCTTTTTCATCACCGTGCTGCCGGCACACGCCCCAGGCTGGGTGATGACTGCTGCCGTGGTGGTGGTCACGCTTGTTTCGTTTGCCTGGTTTTCCACTCTGGCATTGATGTTTTCCACGGATCGGGTGCGGGCGTTTTACACGAAGGTGCGTCGGCCGGTTGATGCCGCAATGGGTGCGGTACTGGTGGGGCTTGGCTTGCGGCTGGCGCTGGTTCGATAACGCCAGCCCGAGCTGTCAATGCAAACGGTAGCCCTAGGCTCTGTACGAAAAGAGATGTCGCAAACACCGCATGGAACAAGCCAGTGAGACCATGGCATAACTTTTCGCGAGCTTGTCGAAGCGTGTCACGATGCGACGGTTCTCTTTCAGCCAGCCAAACATGCGCTCGATGATGTTGCGCCGTCGGTACTTGGGCCGATCAAACAGTCTGGGTAAGCCAGGTTTGGCTTTGCGCTTCATCGAGCGTATCGGGATGACGGGCTGCATTCGATATTGGTCGCAGTAGCGGCGTAGCGCTTCGGCGTCGTAGCCCTTGTCAGCAAGCAACCATTTGCAGCGTTTACGCGGGCGGCCACGTTGACTTGATGGAATGCTGACGTCGTCCAGCAATGGCTTGGCATAGCTGATGTCACTGGCTTGACCGCCAGACAGGAGGAAGCGCAACGGTGTCCCGTTGGCATCACAGAGCATGTGGATTTTGGTAGTCAGGCCACCGCGACTGCGACCTAGAGCGTGATCGGCAGGCTCGTCAGGCCCCCTTTTTTCCGAGCGCCGGATGAGGCTCGAGTTGCGCGTACGGCGGTTGAGTCGATCATCCAGGTTTGCAGATCGGTCAGGCCTTGCTCATTCAATCTCAGGTGCAAGCGTTTGAGCATCTGATCGAACGTCCCCTGATTTCTCCAGCCGCGAAACCGTTGATACACCGTTGACCACGGGCCGAAGCGCTCCGGCATGTCTCGCCACGCAGCACCCGAGCAGAGCACCCAGAGCACACCATCGAGCATCAGGCGGTCGCTTAGGCGTGGTCGCCCTCGGCCATGAGTTTCGATGAAGAGATCGGAGACCACATCCCAGGCCTCGTCCGAGAGTTCGTGTAGTGGTCTACTAACCCCGGACACCCATTTAGGCGAGAATGCTTGCCACAGAGAGGTGTCCGATGACCAAGCAACGCCGTACCTTTACCCCTGAGTTCAAGCGCGAAGCTGCCTGCCTGGTGCTCGATCAAGGCTACAGCCATGCCGAAGCGGCCCGTTCGCTCGGCTTGGTCGAGTCAGCCCTGCGTCGGTGGGTTAATCAGCTTCAGCAGGAGCGCGGCGGCATCACGCCGGCCAGCAAAGCGCTGACGCCAGAGCAGCAAAAAATCCAAGAGTTGGAAGCCCGGATCACGCGCCTTGAACGCGAGAAATCGATACTAAAAAAGGCTACCGCGCTCTTGATGTCGGAAGATCTCGAGCGTACGCGCTGATCCGCCAGCTCAGCGATCATGAGCCCGTTGATTGTTTGTGCGAAGTGTTTGAAGTCACTCGCTCAAGTTACTACGCACATCGTCACAGAAGGCGAACTCCGGACGTTGAACGACTGCGGTTGCGCAGTCGAGTAAATGAGTTGTTCACGCGAGGTCGAAGTGCGCCCGGCAGCCGTACCATCATGGCAATGATGCAAGAAGAAGGTGAACAAATCGGGCGGTTCAAGGTACGCAGCCTGATGCGTGAGCTGGCGTTGATCAGCAAGCAGCCAGGATCACATGCGTACAAAACGGCCACAGTGGAGCGGCCAGATATTCCTAATACCTTGAACCGAGCGTTTGATGTCGAAGCGCCAATCAGGTCTGGTGTGGAGACATCACTTACGTCTGGGCACAGGGCAAATGGCACTATCTGGCAGTTGTACTGGATCTCTACGCACGCAGAGTGGTGGGCTGGGCCTTATCAGAGAAGCCGGATGCAGACTTAGTCGTCAAAGCGCTGGACGTAGCTTACGAACAGCGTGGAAAGCCTCAAGGACTACTGTTCCACTCCGACCAGGGATCGCAATATGGCAGCCGTCAGTTCCGCCAGAGACTGTGGCGCTACCGCATTCGCCAGAGCATGAGCCGCCGAGGCAACTGCTGGGGATAATGCACCGATGGAGCGAGTATTTCGCAGCTTGAAATCAGAGTGGATACCGACCACGGGCTACCTGACCGGGCAGCAAGCTCAACGAGACATTGGCCAGTACCTAATGAGCCACTACAACTGGAACCGACCTCATCAGTTCAACGATGGACTGGCTCCGGCGAAAGCTGAAGAAAAACTAAAAACCGTGTCCGGGATGAGTTGACCACTACACTAAGATCGATACCTTCCAGGAGTTTTGAAATGAGTGTTGAGCCATTTTTTCCTTACCAGAGCCTAGCGTCGGACTTACTCGCATTTCTACCCGAGGCCAGCACGGACGGATCTCACGATCTTTCTCATATTCACCGAGTATGGATAAATGTTCGGCGGCTACAAGAAAAAGAAGGTGGAGACTTAGAAGCATTGCTCGCAGCAACTATTTTGCATGATTGTGTGGCAGTCGAGAAAAACTCGCCATTACGGGCGCAAGCATCAACTCTTTCGGCCAAAAAAGCCGCCTCTATTTTGGAGCGTATGGGTTGGTCTACATCGCGAATTGAGCTAGTTGCTCACGCGGTGAAGACCCACAGCTTCTCAGCAGGCTTCGAGCCCATCACGCTAGAAGCCAAAATTCTTCAGGACAGTGATCGACTGGACGCCATCGGCATGGTGGGAGTCGCGCGCTGCTTCTACGTTTCTGGGCGAATGGGCTCTGCGCTTTACGACTTTACAAACCCGGAAGCCGCAGGCAGGGATTATCAAGACAAACGTTTCACCATTGAGCATTTCCACACAAAATTACTCAAACTGGCTTCGGGATTTCAGACAGCCGAAGGTGCTCGGTTGGCAGCGGTCAGGCATGCACGCCTTAATAGTTTTCTAGATGATTTTATGGAGGAAATCGGAGCACCAGGCCGAGCGGAATTGTGACATGGATGATATTCAGTCAGGTAGGTGACATCGCCAGACGCTTACAAATCGTTCAAAGCCCAAGTCGTTTGTAAGCGATCCATGAACCCCACCTACCGCAAGGTGAGGCCATCGTTTACCGTGGCATTTCCGGTGAACAGTTCCACGGCAACAGCGCTTCATAATCTGCAACCGATTGCGCATGGGGCAGCCGCTCCAGTACGTGGCGCAGCCACGTATAGGGCTCTTGGCCGTTGATCTTGGCGGTCTCGACTAAACTGTAAAGCTGAGCACTGGCGGTCGCACCCTTGGGCGTGTCGCTGAACAGCCAGGCTTTGCGGCCAATCACAAATGGCTTTATTGCGCGCTCTGCCGGGTTATTGTCGATCGGCAAATACCCAGCCTCCACATAACGCTCCAGCCGACTCCAATTGCTCGCCAGGTAATTCAGCGCCTTGCCGAGCACACTTTGCGACGTCACATATGGCTGCGTTTTGTCCAGCCAACTTTTCAACTGCCCCAGGATCGGCAGGCTTTTCTCCTGCCGGCCAGTCAATCGCTGCTCATCATTGGCTGAGTCGCCCCAGCTTCAGTAGACACTCGATCACTCAAAGCCATAACTAGCTGATCTAGTTATAGATACCCTATGGGGTACATCAAAAAATCCACTAGATTCCAGTCCCGCAAAACTTGGACCCTCACGGCCAACAACCGTCCGTCTGTCTCGGCATTCCACTTGATCCCAAAGCCCGAACGTAAGGTTTTTTACTAACGCCGCAGCTCCTTGCTCCGACGCAGGCTGCTATTTCGTCTTGCACAACCAGCCCCGTGGGGATAAATTCCTCACGTCGCAACCAATCTGCGACCGGGTTTGGCGACCCGTACGAAAAGGCGCAACGGCGCCCCGATCACGATTGCAGGCGCTTTTTTACGCCCGCAGTTTCGTGTAATGGCGGCTGTGCGTGGGAGACCTTCGGGTCTGCCGGGTTCCTTTTCCTCGGTTCGCCAACCTGCGTACAGCTGCCACCCTAACCGTTTGGCGACGGTCAGTGTGGTGCGTCAACCGAAAAGGACCTCATGGATGCTTGCCAAAAATCTATCCAGGATCCTCGCATCCGTTCTCCGCCGCGGTCCTGCGCCGCCACCCGAACCCCACCGCTTTTATCCCCTCTGTGACCCCTCACGGCTCCCGCTCGCACCCAAGCAGGTGCCCCATGACTGAGCACGAACGGTTATCCACAATCCAAAGCTACGCCTGGACCCTCGAGCTGCTAGGCGAAGCCTTGGTGCAGCACGATGAAATGCTCGAGTGCGAACACAACCCGCACCTGACTTTTCGCAGTACCGCAGGCATCCACCAGGCGATCCGGATCATCAGCCGTTTGGCCAGTGAGCAATGTGGAAAAGTGCTTGGGCTAGACGTCAAGGACGATCCAGCCGAGTAGGAGGTTGTTTCCATCGCCGCTCCCTGGGGACGGCGATGGAATACCCTATGCTCAGTGACGAAGATTGTGAGCTGTCACAGCCACTAATCCCCAGGCTTGTGCTTGTGGATAGGCAAAGTCGGATGCGTTTTATCGTTGGGCGGGTTCACATTCCGTGCCACCAGCGCGCCGCGAACCTTGCCCTTGCGGCAGATTCCGTGACCGGGCGTGCGAGGGCTAAGTAAGGCGTTGATAGAGCAGGTTCTCATTCCCTGAGCCTCTCGATAAGCTGTGAGCGACGCGCCACTCGGCATGACAGGTGTGTAATGCTGCGCTAACAACGGCGAGTGACCGCATCAGTTCAATGGTGGGCTACCGCCAGCGATCGCCGGAAAAAAATCAATCCAAAAAGAAACTGGAGTTCACCTGATGAGCGAACTAGTCATCCGCCCGGCGACCTTGGAAGACGCCGAAAACATCTTTCAGGCTCACAAAGACTCAGTGGAAAAGTTGTGTGCCGCCGATTACCGCCCCGAACAAATCACCCTGTGGCTGGATGGGCGCTCTCCTGAGTCATACAAGGAGGCCATCGTCGGCGGCAACCTATGGCTCGCGCAAGACAACGCAGTCCAGGGCTTTGTAGAAGTTAACGGCCATGAAGTCAGCAAATTGTTCGTTCGCGGCAGCGGGGCCGGGCAGGGGCTTGGTAAGCAACTGCTGGAGCTGGCCTTGAGGCAAATACGCAACGCTGGCCACTCCAAGGCCTATCTCGAGGCGACCGTGACCGCCGAAAAATTTTACGAGCACTTTGGCTTTCGCAAGGTAGGCGAGGGCACCTTCTCACGTGGAAATAGTCCGGTGTCCATCGAAATCATCAAGATGGAGCGGAACCTCTAGCCGACGTACTTACCATCCGTTCACTGTGTTCCTCTGTTGAATCGGCTGTCGGGGCAAGTGCATGCGTAAGGGCTACCCTTCGCCTGCATCAGTTAACGCAATCAACTCGCCCCGAAACAGCATTCACGCCCTCCAGAGTAGCGAACGAGGTGTCCTTGGCAGTAAGCAGGAAGTCCCTCACATAGGGTACTTCCAGCATGTCGCTGCGTATCGCCGCGAACAGTGTGGCCTGCAGCCCTTGCTCTCCCAGGCGCTTGGCGGTCACATAGCCCCGGGAGCTGTACTCATGCACGGCCCAGTTCGGCAGGCAGCATACGCCGCGGCCGCTGGCCACCAACTGCATCATCATCACAGTGAGTTCAGAGGTGCGTACCTGAGCGGGCTCGATGCCGGCGGGATCGAGGAACCGGGTGAAAATGTCCAGACGGTTTCGCTCGACCGGGTAGGTGATCAGCGTCTGCTCGGTGATGTCGGTAGGCTCAAGGTAGGGTTTGTCACACAGGGCATGATGGTTGTCGATGGCCAGCAGTGCCTCGTAGCCGAAAAGTGGCACATAGGTGATCCCCGGCAGGCTCACAGGGTCGGAGGTCACCACCAGATCAAGGTCCCCTCGTTCCAGGGCCGGGAGGGGAGCGAACGCAAACCCGGACGCCAGGTCCAGCTCAACCTCCGGCCAAGCGCCACGAAATTCATCAACCGACGGCATCAGCCACTGGTAGCAGCTGTGGCACTCGATCGCGATGTGCAGCCGGCCTGCGCTGCCACTGGCGAGTTTGCCCAGGTCGCGCTCTGTCGCGCGGATCAGCGGCAGCACCTGCTCGGCCAACTGCAGCACCTTAAGGCCAGCACTGGTGAAGCGTACCGGCTTGGATTTGCGCACGAACAGGGGCATGCCGATGCGTTCCTCCAGCTCCCGGAATTGGTGCGACAGCGCCGACTGTGTCAGGTGCAGGCGTTCGGCGGCTTCATGCAGGCTGTCCGTCTCGCGCAGGGCATGGACGGTGCGTAGGTGCCTCAAATCGATCATGAGCAAAATTACATTTGTGTGCAAAAAAAATGAGTTTGTCTCATGGAGCGCTGATCCGTGACAATCCCCTCATCGAATTTTCTATCAACGGGCAGGCTATCTTGGCACCGGCACTCAACCTCGGCTTCATGCGTACCGGCTTCGGCTTGGCGAGGAACGGCCGTGAGCGTTTGTTGATCGACCCAAACGTTCAGTGGTGTGTCCACGTGCTGCGAGATACCAATCACCACTGCAAGGCGCAAGTAAACGTTCCGGTCGCCCGGATACTAGCGTGCACTGCAATCCATTCCAGCATCAGGGTGTCGGGCGAAGATGAGCAATGAGTTTGCGTTTGCCATTAAGAGTATTTGTTTTGATGAAGATTATCAGCCGTCAGACAATACACGTGTCACAACCAACTTTGCCAACCTGGCGAGGGGGGAAAGCCGCCAACAGAACCTGCAAAACACCTTGAAGATGATTGACAATCGTTTCAATGCCCTGGCGCATTGGGATAACCCCAAGGGGGATCGCTACACCGTCGAACTTGAAATAATTTCGGTGGAGATGGCTGTCGATGCCGGGCGCAGTGCGCAGGCACTTCCCTTGATTGAAATATTGAAAACAACGATTGTCGATCGAGAAACCAACGCGCGTATGGACGGCATCGTCGGGAATAATTTTTCATCGTACGTGCGGGATTATGATTTCAGCGTGCTGTTGTTAGGGCATAACAAGGGGCAGCCAACGTTCAGTACCCCCGAAGGGTTCGGGGACCTGCATGGGAAACTGTTCAAGTGCTTCGTAAATTCGAGCGCTTACAAGGAACATTTCAACAAGGCGCCGGTGATCTGCCTGAGTGTTTCGAGCAGCAAGACCTATCACCGCACTGAAAACCTGCACCCGGTGTTGGGCGCGGAGTACAGGCAAGATGAATACTCGTTGACCGATGAATACTTCAGGAAAATGGGCTTGCAGGTTCGCTACTTCATGCCGCCCAATAGTGCGGCGCCTTTGGCCTTCTATTTTTCCGGTGACTTGCTCGGCGATTACACCAACCTTGAGCTGATCAGCCTCATCAGCACGATGGACACCTTTCAGAAGATTTACCGTCCCGAGATTTACAATGCCAACTCTGTAGCCGGGAAGTCCTACCGGCCCAGCTTGCAGCACCAGGATTATTCGTTGACTCGAATTGTTTATGATCGCGAAGAGCGTAGTCGCCTGGCTATCGAACAAGGGAAGTTTGCTGAGGAACAGTTCATCAAGCCTTACCGGGCTGTTCTTGAACAGTGGTCCGCTCGCTTCGCCAACTGAACACGCTATTGAACAAGGTTCCTCCCTGATGAAAAAACTGTTACCTACTTCAACTGCGGGCAGCCTGCCTAAACCGGCATGGCTCGCACAGCCTGAGACACTTTGGTCGCCTTGGAAACTGCAAGGTGAAGAACTCATCGAGGGCAAGCAGGACGCCTTGCGTTTATCGCTGCACGAGCAGCAGCTGGCAGGCATTGATATCGTCAGTGATGGTGAGCAAACGCGCCAACACTTTGTTACCACGTTTATCGAGCACCTCAGCGGTGTTGACTTCGAGAAGCGTGAGACCGTCAAGATTCGTGATCGCTATGATGCAAGCGTGCCCACGGTCGTGGGTGCAGTGGCTCGCCAGAAGCCCGTTTTTGTGGACGACGCCAAATTCTTGCGCCAGCAAACCGATCAACCAATCAAGTGGGCGCTGCCTGGCCCGATGACGATGATCGATACGCTCTACGATAGCCACTATAAGAGCCGCGAAAAGTTAGCGTGGGAGTTCGCTAAAATCCTCAACGAAGAGGCCAGGGAGTTGGAAGCGGCGGGCGTCGATATCATCCAGTTCGATGAACCTGCATTCAACGTGTTCTTTGATGAGGTGAATGACTGGGGGGTGGCCACCCTGGAGAGGGCAATCGAAGGGCTCAAATGCGAAACGGCGGTACACATCTGCTATGGGTACCGCATCAAAGCCAACACCGATTGGAAAAAAACGCTCGGGTCCGAGTGGCGGCAATATGAGGAGGCTTTCCCCAAACTGCAAAAATCGAGCATCGATATCGTTTCGCTGGAATGCCACAACTCCCGCGTGCCGATGGACCTCATCGAGCTCATCCGCGGTAAGAAAGTGATGGTTGGCGCCATCGATGTGGCCAGCAACACCCTCGAAACCGCCGAAGAGGTTGCCAATACCCTACGCAAAGCGCTGCAGTTTGTAGACGCCGACAAGCTCTATCCTTGCACCAACTGCGGCATGGCTCCTTTGCCCCGCCACGTTGCAAGAGGCAAGCTGCAGGCGTTGAGCGCAGGCGCAGAAATCGTGCGAAGAGAGCTCTCGAACCCTTATTGAACTGAAGTCGGAAACGGTACGGGAGGGCTGATGCAGGCCTTCCCCGACGCATCCGAGTGCCCCCATTACCCAGGATCTACCATGCCACTACCCGGTACTGCTATCGCGCCGTCGAGCTTTCGTGAAGCGCTCGGGCACTACGCCTCCGGTATCACGGTGATTACCTCGCACATTGATGCCGAACCAATTGGCTTCACTTGCCAGTCGTTCTATAGCGTTTCGATGAGCCCGCCGCTGGTGTCATTCAGCGTAATGGCGAGTTCGGCCAGCTATCCCAGAATGCGTCAGGCAGGCCGATTTGCGGTCAATATCCTGTCCGGTGAGCAGGTCAGGATTTCCAACCAGTTCGCTCGGCGAGGCACGGACAAGTGGCACGGCGTCGAATGGCAGGAATCACCGCTGGGCAACCCGATTATTGTCGGCAGCCTCCATTGGCTTGATTGCGAGATCCACGCTGAGCACGTGGCGGGTGATCACCTGATTGTCATTGGAGAGGTGAAGGCGTTAAACCTGCAGGAAGCTGCTGCCGCGCAGCCACTGCTGTATTTCAAGGGGCAGTATTGCAACCTCGCTGAACGTTGCGCGGTTTGAGCATTCCTGCCGGGATTTCATGCAGAGCCTAGCGACCTGCCGACCCCATGTGTGAGAATGATAGGAATTCCTATTAACAACGCTCACTTCCCATGACATCCTTCCACCCCCCCTGGAGCGGCCCCGCGCCGGCCTTGCAGTCAGTCGTCGATGATTTGCTGGCCCATTACGCTGACCTTCGCCGTTACCTGTGCGGCAGGCTGCGCAACCCAGACGACGCCGCCGATATCGCCCAGTCCAGTTTTGCCCAGGCCTATGCCTATGCCCTCAATGCGCCGGTGCTCAACGCCCGGGCTTTGCTGTTCCAGGCGGCGCGCAACCTGTGCATCGACCAGCACCGGCGCCGGGGCACCGAGTTGGCGGCCCTGGAGGACTGGCTGGTGCGGGTCGATGGGCTGAGCCCGAGCGTGGAGGACATCCTCATTGCGCGCGAGCAGTTGCAACAGCTGATCGCGCTGGTCGAGCGCATGCCACGCCTGCGCCGCGAGGTGTTCGTGCGGGTGCGGCTGCATGGGCAGCGCCACCGTGAGGTGTGCGAGGCACTGGGGCTGTCGGCCAAGGCGGTGGAGCTGCATATCGCCCGTGCGGTGTTCGATTTGTCTGAACTGCGCTTGGCCGCCCGTCATGGTTGAACCGGTGGCTGCGCGCAAGGTGCAGCAAGCCCTGGTCTACCTGGCGGCCATGCACGGGGACGACCCTGCGCGGGTGCGCGAGGTCAGTGGCCAGGCGCTGCGCTGGCGGCAAAAGAGCGATGAGCATGAGCGCGCCTGGCATGAGGCCGAGCAGCGCTGGCAACTGGTGCACCGCCTGGCGCCACAACTGCGCGGGGCGATTGCGCCGCAGCCTTATGACCCAAGCCGCCGGCGCCTGCTGCGCCAGGGCGGCGCGTTGGCGCTGCTGCTGGGGGCAGGCGGCTGGCTGGGCTGGATGTTCCAGCGCACCGCGGCCTTCCAGCAGGACCTGATGAGCGCCCACGGCGAAGCGCCGCGGGCGTTGGCCCTGCCCGATGGTAGCCAACTGCTGGTGGCGGCCCAGAGCAACCTGCGTATCCGTTTCGACCATGGCCAGCGCCAGGTGCTGCTGCTCCACGGCAATGTCCTGTTCGACGTCGCCCACGAGTGGTGGCGGCCGTTCCTCATCAGTACCCGGGTGGGCAGTGTGCAGGTGCTGGGCACCGCGTTCACGGTCAGCGACCGGGGCGACCAGGTGTTCGTTGCGGTGGCGCGCGGGCAGGTGCATGTGCGGGACCTGCACGGTGGCGAA
Organism: Pseudomonas sp. NBRC 111131; assembly: GCF_001320525.1. NCBI lineage: Bacteria > Pseudomonadati > Pseudomonadota > Gammaproteobacteria > Pseudomonadales > Pseudomonadaceae > Pseudomonas > Pseudomonas sp. NBRC 111131. The sequence goes on from NZ_BCBH01000006.1 coordinate 50,275, forward strand.
CGCATTCTAGGGGCCGGGGAGCGGGTCGATATTGATCGCCAGGGCCATCTGGGCGAGTTGCAAAAGGGCGCGCAATTCGGCCCGGACCTTGATCACTGGCAGCGTGGCTGGTGGTCCTTCACTGACCAGTCGCTGGCCGAGGTAGTCGGCGAACTCAATGCCTACCTGCCTCAGCCGGTGGCGCTTGCGCCGGAGGTGGCCGGGCTGCGGCTGACGGGCAGTTTTCCCAGTGACCAGCCACAGAAACTGCTGGCGGCGTTGCCGCGCATCCTGCCGGTGCGCCTGGACGAGCGGCAGGGCAGGGTGCGGCTGTTGCCGCGCTGAAAACGTTTTGAGGGGTAAGCCGCGCGAACGGCGTCATCAACAGTGAACCCACTTGAGCAAGGACCCTTCATGTCGTTCGCTACCCCCCGAGTCCCCACGCCGCTGCGTCACCTGGCCCTGGCCTGTGCGCTGGGCAGCCTGCTGTCACCGGGCATGGCCCTGGCCGACAGCCAGCCGTTGGCCCTGAACCTGCCGAGCCAGTCGCTGGAAGCCACCGTTCATGCGCTGGCGCAGCAGTCTGGTGTGGCCATTGCCGCTGATAGCCGACTGCTTGCCGGCCGCCAGGCACCGGCCTTGAGCGGGCGTTTCAGCGTGCTGCAGGCCTTGCAGCAACTGCTGGCGGGTACCGACCTGGTGGCCGAAGAGCAAAATGGCGTGGTGATTCTGCGCAGCGTGGCCGAAGACGGTGCCGTTACCCTCGGCGCCACCAACGTCAACGCCGCTGGCTTCAACAGCGACCTGCCCGAAACCTACGCTGGTGGGCAGGTGGCCCGTGGTGCACGGCTTGGGCTGTTGGGTAACCGCGACATCATGGACACACCGTTCAACATCACCGCCTACACCTCGCAGACCATTGCCAACCAGCAGAGCGGCACGGTGGGGGCGGTACTGCGCAATGACCCGTCGATCCGCTTCAGCACCGGCGAAGGCCATGCCTACGAGAACTTCATGATCCGTGGTTATGGGCTGGAGTCCTCCGAGCTGGCGGTCAATGGCCTGTACGGCCTGGCACCGGATGGCCACGTGCCCACCGAGTTCCTCGAGCGGGTAGAGGTGCTCAAGGGGCCGAGCGCACTGCTCAGCGGCATGGCGCCCAATGGTGGGGTGGGGGGCAATGTCAACCTGGTGCCCAAGCGCGCCGGCGATGCGCCGTTGACCCGGCTAACCACCAGCTATGTGTCCGACGGTTTCTTCGCCCAGCATATCGACGTAGGGCGGCGCTCGGAGGATGGCCGCTTCGGTATTCGCTTCAACGGGGTGTACGGCAGCGGCGACACGGGCGTGGACGACCAGTCCAAGGACCGTACCCTGGCTGCCCTGGCGCTGGATTACCGCGGCGATGACTTCACGCTGGAGCTGGATGCCTACGAGATCCACGAGAAGCTGGATAACGGCAGCCCGATGATGGCAGGGTTCAATGACCTGGGTTACGTGACCAAGGCCCCAAAGCCCGACACCAATGTGCTGGAAGGCATTTACGCCAAGCAGGTCAGCAAGGCCGTTGTGCTGCATGGTGAGTACCAGCTCAATGACGACTGGGCGGCCTTCGCCAGTGTCGGCAGCGCACGCACCTATTACGATGGCTTCCTCAACGGCACCCGCATCCGCGTGCAGGCGCCTGACGGCAGCGCCAAGGGGCAGACCTACAACCAGGCCGGCTACACCCACAGCCTCTCGGGCGAGGCGGGGCTGCGCGGCAACTTCATGAGCGGCCCGGTCAGTCATCAGTTGGTGTTCAGCAGTTCGCTGCTGCACCAGGACATCGGCCGTGCGCCGACGGTCACCGGCCCCACCTACGACACCAACCTCTACCACCCCAGCAAGGGGATAATTGCCGGTGACCATGGCTCGAACGTCAAGACCGGCGACAATACCTTGTCCAGCTTTGCCTTGGCCGACACCCTGGGCTTGCTTGACGAGCGCGTGCTGCTGACCCTCGGCGCCCGCGCCCAGCGCGTGCGGCAGAAGATGAGCAAGCCGTCGGCCTATGACGAGCGCAAAGTCACCCCGGCCCTGGGCATTGTGGTCAAGCCCTGGGATGCGCCGGTGTCGTTGTACGCCAACTACATCGAAGGCCTGACCCAGGGTGGCACGGTGACCGAGGTCGGCGCGCTGAACAAGGACGAGCAGTTCGCGCCTTACGTGGCCAAGCAGATGGAAGCCGGCATCAAGTGGGACCTGGGCACCTTCAGCCATACCCTGGCGGTGTTCCAGATCGAGAAGCCGAGCATGGTGAAAAACACCAGCGGCAGTACGTTCTGGTACACCGACGATGGCGAGCAGCGAAACCGTGGTGTGGAATGGAACATGTTTGGCGAAGCCGCCCCGGGTGTGCGCCTGCTGGGTGGGGTGACCTATACCCGCGCCGAACTGAGCAAGACCGCCAATGGCACCCTGGACGGCAACACCGCCCGTGGGGTGCCGCAGTGGTCGGCCAACCTCGGCGCCGAATGGGACTTGCCCTGGGTCCAGGGCCTGACGTTGACGGCGTTGGGTATCCACAGCAGCTCGCAGTACCTGGACGACGAAAACACCCTGAAGATCCCGCAGTGGACGCGTTACGACCTTGGGGTGCGCTATGCCACCCGGGTGCTGAGCAAGGACGTGACCCTGCGCGCCAGCCTGGAAAACGTCGAAAACAGTGCCTACTGGGCGGGTGTGTTCAACCCCGGCTACGCCACGGTCAGCGAACCGCGCACCTTGAAGCTGTCTGCCAGCGTCGACTTCTGAGGTAACCATGCACAGCATCCACCACATCGGCTGCGCCCTGCTGCTGGCCTGGGCCTGCGCAGCCACGGCGCAGGCGGCACCGGCGCCCTTGTTGCAGGCTGGGCAGGCGGTCAACGGCCAAGTCACTACGGGTGATGCGCTTTGGCGCGTCAATCTTCAGGCCGGCGAGCTGGTCCGTGGGCGGGTCGACGGCGACGTCAGCCTGCGCCTGCTCGACCCGCAGGGCAGGCCACTGCGTCTGCTCATCGACGGCCAGGACCAGCCCCGCGATTTCTTGTTCGTGGCCGACAGCGCAGGCCACTACGGCCTTCGCGCAGAGGCACTGAGCGAGCGCCCGGCTGCCCGCTTCAGCCTGCGCCTGGACCAGGTGCTGCCGCTGGCGCAGCAGCGGCGCAGCCCCGAACGCCTGGCCAGCCCGACCTTGGCCGCTTTGGCAACACAGCTTGAACAAGGCGGCGACACCCAGGCCTTCTGGGCTGCACGTACAGCCGAGGGCACGCCCATGGTCGAGCCGCTTGCAGGGCAGCCGCAGCAGCGGTTGGTGACGTTCCTGTGGCGCGGCGCGCAACGCAACGTGCGGATGTTTGGCGCACCTTCCGGGCGCCATGAATCGCTCGAACGCCTGGGTACCAGCGACGTCTGGTACCGCAGTTTCGAAGTCCCGGCCAGCACCCGCCTCAGCTACCAGTTGGCCCCGGACGTACCCGCGTCGGACGACCGTCGGGTGATCCTTGCCAGCACGCGACGCGACCCGCTCAACCCCGCCACCTTCGCCGACAGCAGCGGCGACCCCTGGTTGTCGCGCTCACGCCTGGAGCTGCCCGACGCACCACCGCAGCCCTGGACGGCAGTACGGGCCGACGTACCTCGCGGCACGCTCGAGCGCAAGCGCCTGGCCAGTGCGGTGCTGGGTAACGAGCGTGACATCTACCTGTATCGCCCGGCCGGTTGGCACCCCAACGCTGCCGGCCAGGCGCTGCTGGTGCTGTTCGACGCACACGCCTACACCCGCCAGGTGCCGACACCGACGCTACTGGACAACCTGATCGCCGATGGGCTGCTGCCGCAGACGGCGGCACTGATCATCGCCAACCCCAGCGACCTCAGCCGCCAGCAGGAGCTGCCACCCAACCCGCTGTTCGCCCGCTTCATGGCCGATGAGTTGATGCCGTGGGCCCGTGAGCAGGGCTTGCGTGCGGCAGCGGCCAATACCGTGGTCGCCGGCTCCAGCTATGGCGGGCTGGCCTCGGCCTATCTGGGCCTGATGCATCCGCAGCTGTTCGGCAACGTGCTCAGCCTGTCGGGGTCGTACTGGTGGGCCAGAGCAGGCGAAGAGCCGGGCTGGCTGACCCGTGAATACGTCAATGCGCCGCGCAAGCCGGTGCGGTTCTATCTGCAGGCGGGGCTGTTCGAGGGGCCGACGATACTGGATACCAACCGGCACCTGCGCGATGTGTTGCGGGCCAAGGGGTACGAAGTGCAGGCGGTGGAAAACCCGGCGGGGCATGATTACCTGCAGTGGCGGGGCGCGTTGCCTTGTGGGCTGGTGAGCCTGATTGGCAGGCACAACCCCGCTAGCGTGCGCGCCTGCCTGCCACACTGAACCTGTATTTATCGAAGCCCCGCGATGTTGAACCCGCCATCTACGGTCAGGGATTGCCCCGTGATGAAGCGCGCCTGGTCTGTGCACAGCCACACGGCCACGTCGGCGATGTCGTCGGGTTCGCCCACGCGTTTGAGGGCGGCATGGGCTGCGTATGCTGCCAGGGCTTGTTCGGGAACCTGAGCAAGAATCGGCGTGCGGGTAACGCCTGGCCGGATGTTGTTGATGCGGATGCCGTCAGCGCCGACCTCAAGCGCAAGGGTGGCAATCATCGCGTCCACGGCCCCTTTGCTCGCAGAGTAGATCGACATGCCCGCCATGCCGCCCGAGGCGGCAATGGACGACGTGTTGACGATCGCGCCGCCCCGGCCACCGGCACGTATCGCTGCCACTTCGTGTTTGATGAGCAGCAGCACCGAACGCACATTGGTGGCAAACACGCTGTCGAAGTCCTCAGCCGTGACCTGTTCCAGCGGCGCATAGGGGGCTGTGCCAGCATTGTTGAAGGCGGCGTCCAGGCGGCCAAACCGTGCGACCACGGCGCCGACCAGGTGTTCAGGGGCGTCTGCGTCGGCCAGGTCAACGCTGAAGACTTCGGCGTGGCCACCGGCGGCAGTGATCTGCTGTGCGACGGTTTCCAGCGGTGCTGTGCGGCGCCCGGCCAGCGCGACGGTTGCACCCGACCGTGAGAAGGCCAGGGCTGCTGCGTGGCCAATACCGCTGCCTGCGCCGGTGACGAGTACGACCTGCCCTTGCAGGCGGGTATTGAGGAGGGGGGTTGCAGTTTCGTTGCTCATGATGCGTTCCTGGGCCTTGTACGCTGAAGAGGTGCTTAAGCATGCAGGCGCAGTCATCAGTGAACAATCAGCCTACAATTGCATGACTTGATGAGCCGGAGTCAACAATTGTGCGTGGTACAGCATTCGCAGAGCTGGAAACCTTCGTGGCGGTAGCGCAGGAGCGCAGTTTCAGGCGGGCCGCTGCAAAGCTGGGCCTGTCGCCTTCCGCCCTGAGCCACACCGTGCGCAGCCTCGAAGAGCGCCTTGGCGCACGTCTACTGAATCGAACCACCCGCAGTGTTGGGCTTACCGAGGCGGGTGCTGCGCTGCTGGCGCGCATTGCGCCTGCCTTCACCGAGATTCGCGGGGCGCTGGATGAGGCAAGCGGCACCGCCGCGCAGCCGGCTGGCGCTATTCGGCTGAACCTGCCCAAGTTCGCGGCCCGCCTGCTGATGCCGCGTCTTGCCCGCTTTGCCAGGGACAACCCAGCGATTCGGTTGGAGTTGAGGACCGAGGACAGCTTTGCCGACATCGTGGCGGAGGGGTTCGATGCGGGCATCAGGCTTGGAGAAAGCCTGGAGGGCGATATGGTCGCCGTGCGCGTGACAGGCGACCTGCGCTTGGCGATTGTCGGCGCTCCCGATTACTTTGCGGCCCACAAGCCGCCCCGCACGCCCCGAGACCTGGCGAGCCATACCTGTATCAAATACCGCTTCAGGCAGAGCGGAGCCCTGTACCAGTGGCCCTTTGTTCGGGAGGGGGAGGCCATCGAGGTTCTGGTGCCTGGGTCGATCACGCTGGACGATTCGGATTTGCAGGTTGCCGCCGCCATTGAGGGCGCAGGTATCGCCTGCACGCTGGAGGACTGCGTGGCCAGCCACCTTGCGAGCGGTAAGCTGGTGCGCGTGCTTGATGACTGGTGCCAGCCGTTTCCGGGCTTTTATCTGTATTACCCCGGACGGCGCCAGTTGCCAGCGCCCCTCAGGGCGCTGGTGGGGTTTCTCAAGTGGGACGCGTAAACGCTTGGCGCGATGTCAGCGTGGGTTGCGTCGAACCAGTGCGGGGATGGCCCGCACGTAAATCAGCTCGCAGACCAACTCCACCAGGGTTTGCGTGATGACCGCTGCTGCTGCCAACCCGCGCAGGTCGTCAGGCAGTGCCAACGCAAGCGGCAACACCACCAGCGAGTTGCGGGTGGCGGCGCTGAAGGTCACTGAGCGTGCCTGTGCAACCGGCAAGCGCAGCAGCCGCGCCGAGGCATAGCCGAGCACCGGGGCCAGCAGCATGAAGCCGATGTACACCGGGATCACCGGCAGCAAGCGGTCGAAATCGCGTAGCACCACGGCAATCTGCGAACCGATCACTGCCACCAGCACCACGGCCATCGCCGGTACTGGCAACCACCCCCAGAGGTCGTTCCAGGCTGACACGGCGCGTGAGCGGCGTGCCCCGGCACTGGTGAGCACGGCCAGGATCATCGGCAGCACGATCAGCAGCACGAAGGCTTCCACGAAGGGGGCGATCGCGATCGTCACTTCACTGCCCTCGCCGAGCATCAGCGCCAGGTACACCGGCAACAGCAGCAGTTGCACCAGCAGCAGCACGGGTGTGGCGGCCAGGGTCAGGCGTGAGTCGCCTTTGCCGATGTGGGTGAACACCACCACGTAGTCGATGCATGGGGTGAGCAGCACCAGCAAGGCGCCGATGAGGATCGCCGGGTGCTCCACCAGGCCACGGGTAAAGGCCCACACCAGCAGGGGTACCAGGACGAAGTTGGCCAGCAGCAGGGCGGCCATGAAGCGTCGGTTGCCCAGGCCCTGGCGCAGGTCAAGGAAGGGGATTTGCAAGAACATCGCGTACATCAGCACCGCGATGGCCGGCGTGACCAGGGCTTGCAGGTGGCGCGCGGCGTCGCTGGCCAGCAGGCCGAAGGCAATGGCGGCGAGCACGGCGGCGAAGTAGAGGGGAATCTGGTTGGTTTCGAGTTGCTCTTTGGTCAAGGCTGGGTCCTGGGGCGTTCCCGGTGAAAGAAGGCGCACAGGGTAATACGGACGGCGCAGGGCCGGGCAGATTTGTGCTGGGTAGCGCCGGGTCACAAGCGGTGACGCCTGCTGCCCGGCTGCCCAGAAACGAAAGAGCCCGGCACAAGGCCGGGCTCTTTCAGATCAGGCAAGTGCCAATCAGTTGCCGTAAACCGGCAGCTTCTTGCAGATGGCCTTGACCTTTTCACGCACGGCGTCGATGACCGCTTCGTTGTTCAGGTCGGCAAGGATGTCGCAGATCCAGCCGGCCAGTTCTTTACACTCGGCTTCCTTGAAACCGCGGGTGGTGACGGCCGGGGTGCCGAAACGCAGGCCCGAAGTCACGAACGGGGAACGTGGGTCGTTAGGCACCGAGTTCTTGTTGACGGTGATGAAGGCCTTGCCCAGCGCAGCGTCGGCGTCCTTACCGGAGATTTCCTGCTTGATCAGCGACAGCAGGAACAGGTGATTCTGGGTGCCGCCGGAAACGACGTCGAAACCACGCTCGATGAACACGCTGGCCATGGCCTGGGCGTTCTTCACCACTTGCTGCTGGTACGCCTTGAACTCAGGCTGCAGGGCTTCCTTGAAGCAGATGGCCTTGGCAGCGATGACGTGCTCCAGCGGGCCGCCCTGTGCGCCTGGGAAGACAGCGGAGTTCAGCTTCTTCTCGATGTCAGCGTTGGCACGGGCCAGGATCAGGCCGCCACGTGGGCCGCGCAGGGTTTTGTGGGTGGTGGTGGTGACCACGTCGGCGAACGGTACCGGGTTCGGGTACACGCCAGCGGCAACCAGGCCAGCAACGTGGGCCATGTCGACGAACAGGTAGGCACCGACCTTGTCGGCGATTTCGCGGAAGCGGGGGAAGTCCAGAACCTGCGAGTAGGCCGAGAAGCCGGCAACGATCATCTTCGGCTTGTGCTCGACCGCCAGGCGCTCGACTTCGTCGTAGTCGATCAGGCCGTTGGCGTCGATGCCGTACTGGATGGCGTTGTACAGCTTGCCCGAGGAGCTGACCGAAGCACCGTGGGTCAGGTGACCACCGTGGGCCAGGCTCATGCCCAGGATGGTGTCACCGGCCGACAGCAGGGCCAGGTAGACAGCGGCGTTGGCCTGGGAGCCAGCGTGCGGCTGGACGTTGGCATAGTCGGCGCCGAACAGCTCTTTGGCGCGGTCGATGGCCAGTTGCTCGACAACGTCGACGTACTCGCAACCACCGTAGTAACGCTTGCCTGGGTAGCCTTCGGCGTACTTGTTGGTCAGGACCGAACCCTGGGCCTCCATGACGGCTGGGCTGGTGTAGTTTTCCGAAGCGATCAGCTCGATATGCTCTTCCTGGCGCAGAGCTTCTTGCTGCATGGCTTCGAAGAGCTCGGCGTCGTACTTGGCAATGGTCAAATCACGGCTGAACATGGCGGTCCTCAAGGATCGGGCTGAATTGGGGGGGCATTCTAACCGATTGATTCGCGCCTGGCATATGAACTGGCATCAAGTCGCGGACCAATGGGCTTCATGTTGCATCCCGCGCCCCGCCTGGGCTGGCTGGGGGGCGGGAGTTGACTTTGAGGTCCGGTTTCGTGGCCGCTTCAGGGGGGCGTCGGCTTCATGGCCTGTGCCGGAATGTGGCGCAGGTGGTGGCTCACTGGAACATGAACAGCGTCTCGTTGCTGAACTGCGCCTCGAACTGGCTGGCGGGCATCGGCCGCCCGAACAGATAACCCTGCACTTCGTCGCAGCCGTGCTCGCGCAGAAACTCCAGCTGCTCGTGTGTCTCGACGCCCTCGGCGATCACTGCCAGGTTCAGGCTGTGAGCCATGGCGATGATCGCTCGGGCAATCTGCGCGTCCTGTTCGCCCTCCGGCAGGCCGTCGACGAAGGTGCGGTCGATCTTCAGCACGTCGATGGGGAATTGCTTGAGGTAGTTGAGCGAGGAGTAGCCGGTGCCGAAGTCGTCCACGGCGATGCTCAGGCCGAGCCGCTTGAGGCTGGCAAGGATCTGCAGCGCCTCGTTGACCTCGCGCATCAGGATGCTTTCGGTCAGTTCCAGCTCCAGGCACGCCGGCGGCAAGCCGGTTTCGTCGAGGATGGTGGCGATTCGCGTGCCCAGTTGGCCATCGGAGAACTGCCGCGCCGAAATGTTCACCGACACCTTGGGCACGCGCACCTTGGCCTTGTGCCAGGCCTTGAGCTGGCGGCTGGCCTCGCGCAGCACCCAGTCGCCGACATCCACCACCAGGCCCAGCTCTTCGATCACCGGGATGAAGTCGCCGGGCGGCACCAGGCCGCGGGTCGGATGGCGCCAGCGCAGCAGCGCTTCGGCCCCGGTCAGGCGCTTGCCATCGCCGCTGAACTGCGGCTGGTAGTAAAGGATGAACTCGTTCTGCTCCAGGGCATGGCGCAGGTCGCTCTCCAGCTCCAGGCGTTCCAGGGCGCTGGCGTTCATCTCCGCCTGGTAGAACTGGAAGTTGTTCTTGCCGCGCTCCTTGGCATGGTACATGGCGGTGTCGGCGTTTTTCATCAGCTGGCTCAGCTCGCTGCCGTCCTGCGGGCTGAGGGCGATACCGATACTGGCGGTGACGAAGAACTCGCGGCTTTCCAGCACGAACGGGCGAACCAGGCTGGCGAGGATGTTTTCAGCCACGTGAATCGCGCGGTTGAGCGCCATCTCGCGGCTGGCCCGCGGTTGCAGCAACAGCGTGAATTCGTCGCCGCCCATGCGCGCCACGGTGTCGTCATCGTCGACACAGGCCAGCAGGCGCAGGGCCATGTCCTTGAGCATGCGGTCGCCGGCGGCGTGGCCGAGCGAATCGTTGATCGGCTTGAAACGGTCCAGGTCGAGGAACATCAGCACCACCCAGGCCTTCTGCCGTTCGGCCTGCTGCAAGGCGGTGTGCAGGCGGTCTTGGAACAGCGTGCGGTTGGGCAGGTGGGTCAGGGCATCGTAGTAGGCCAGGCGGTGGATGCGCTGTTCACTGGCCTTGCGCTCGCTGATGTCGGTGAAGAAACACACGTAGCTGGCCAGGTCGCCTTCGTCATCGAGCACGGCGGTAATGCCGACCCACGCCGGGTAGCGATCGCCGTCGCGGCGCTTGAGCCACACTTCGCCCTCCCAGCTGCCGCGCTGGTGCAGTTGCTTGAGCACGTAGCGCAGGTGGCCTTCCTGTTGCTCGTCGACCGTTAGCATGCCGGGCAGTTGGTCGAGTACGTCGCTCACAGCGTAGCCACTGACCCGGCTGAACGCTTCGTTGGCTTGCACGATGTAGCCGGCAGGGTCGGTGATGAGAATGGCCGAGGTGGAATGCTCGAATACCGTAGCGGCCATGCGCAGGTCTTTTTCTGCACGGCGTTGCTGGCTGATGTCGCGGCCAACGCCAAGTACGCCCTCGAAGCGTTCGTTGTCGTCCCACACCAGCACCAGGCGCAGCTCGATGGGGATCTTGCGGCCATCGGCGCGCAGGCAGTCGAACAGGAACAGCTGGGTGGGCAGGTCGCGGCGCAGGTGAGCCAGCTGTTGTGTGTCGCCCATGGCCTTGCTGACCCGCTCCATCAGGCTGTAGATGCCGGTGAGCTGGGCCGGGTTGGCGATGATCGATTGCCAGCCGTTGGCGAAGATCCATTCGGCCTGGTAGCCCAGCACCGCCTGCACCGAGGGGCTGACGTAGTTGAGCTGCAACTGGCTGTCGGTGGAGAAGATCACGTCGCTGATGCTTTCAGCGAGCATGCGGTAGCGCTGTTCGCTGTCGCGCAGCGACTGGCTGGCTTCGATCTGTACGGTGACATCCTTGCCCACGCCGATGATGCGGGTTACCAGGCCGTCGCTGTCGCGGGTCAGCAGCTGCTCACGGATGTCGTAGCAGCGCCAGCTGCCGTCACGGTGGCGGAAGCGCAGCTGGCAATGCAGCGGATGGGCGTGGCCGTTGTCACGCTGTTGCTGGCGCAGGGCCTGGTAGTGTTGAGCATCTTCCGGGTGCAGCAACAACTCCCAGAAGCGGTCGCCCATCTGCGCAAGCTCAGTACGGTTGTAGCCCAGGGTCTGGCCGAGGTGGCGGTTGCTGAAGATCATGCGCTGGCTGAGCACGTCCTGCACATACAACTGGTCAGGTACGGTACGCACCACGTCCGACCAGAAGCTTTCGCGCTCCAGCAGCGACAGCTCCACCTGCTTGCGGCTGGTGATGTCGCTGATGCTCAGGATCACCGCCTGGTAATCACGCCGTTGCTGGGGCAGGCGCGCCATCAGCCACAGGTGCAACTCCCCGCCCAGCGGTGCCGGCAAGCGCACTTCCAGTTCCAGCAGCGGGCGCTGTTCGATCAGGGCGTCGATCAGTTGCATGCCCACACTGTCGCCGCCATCGCCGCTCCCTTCGATCAGCCGGAGCCAGGCACCTTGGTGGCATTCGATGTTGAGCAACTGGCGCGCCACCTGATTGATCTCGGTGATCTTCAGTTCGAGCAGCAGTGAGCGGCGAAGGTTGGGGTCCAGGGCCAGGCTCTGCTTGAGCGCTGCGTGGTTGCGCAGGTGGTAACGGTCGAGTTGGCCAGGCAGGCTGGAGAGGTCGAGCACGCACAGGGCAACGCCGGTGCCCTCGAAAATTTCCTGGTAGCGTCGGCGATCTTCCTGCAGGGCGCGTTGGCGGCGGCGCATGTTGATCAGCGCCAGCACCGGCAGCAGGGCGCAGAACAACACCAGCATGCATTTGCCCAGCAGCGCGGGCAACAGCTTCTGCCGGGCCAGGCCGGCATCGAACAGCCCGCGCAACTGCCAGGCACTGTTGTCGACGAAGGCCAGCATCACGCTTTGCAGGGGCTCACCGCTGCTGTGCACTGGCGCATGGCGGTCGAGCACAGTACCGCTGCGGCTGTTCTCCAGCAGCCACAGCGGGTGGCCGGGGTCGTCCAGGTGGGCGGTAAGGGCCTGGTAGTAGTCGGCAGAAAACCGTAGCAGCCAATAGCCTCGGCCCTGCTCGATGGGCTGGCGCAGCAGCAGGTAAACGATGCTGTTGTCGGGCGAATTGGCAAAAAAGTAGGCGTGACCCTGGTTCAGTTCGAGCATCTCGCCAATCAACTGCCGGTCAGCAGTAACGGCCAGGCTGTCGCTGCGCACTTGCCCGTTGTGGTCCAGCCACGCCAGCTCGCGCAGGGTCGGCAACCGTTCGCGCAGGGTACCGAGCAGGCTTGGCAAGGCAGCGGGCGACGGCGCGTCGACATACGGCTGCACCACATTCAGTGCCTGCTGGGCCTTGAGCGCCATTTTCAGGCTCAGGTGGTCGGCAAGCTCCGCGCTCGCGTCCAGGGTCTGCTGGCGCTGGTCGGCCTGGGTGTGCCGAAACTGCGTGAACAATTGCCACAGCAGCAAACCCAGCAGAACCAAGGCAAGCAGGGCCAGCGCGCCTTTTATCGAGCCGCGCAGCGACGCGGCCGGGGCCGGCTTGGCGAGGCGCAGCGAAGACGGTTGATTGAGATTGGTCAAGCGATGGTCCTGCTATTGGGCTGGCGATGGCAGGGATTGATTCATGCATGGGGCGCCGTGCCTGGCGAGGCCGCAGTGCGGTGGCGCACTATAAGGCCGGACACCCGAAACCGGCTAGCATGCCTGTCATTATGGCAAAGTGCCAGCCCAGCTGTCCGGCGCGAGGGATGCCTGGCCGTTCGGCAAGGCCCTGCTTCCTGTGCGAGAATGCCGCCCGCTTCAATGACAACGCATCGGAGATGTTCGGTTTTGGTTACTCACTTTTCCACCAATGGCCTCGATTCCGCCTGCGGGCGCAGCAGTCAGACCCTTGTCAGCACTGCCGTGACCGAGGACGTATCCTGCAAGTCGTGCCAGCGTTCGCTGGTCAAACCTGAGGCGTCGGCCTCGAAAAACAAGACGCCGTCGCTGGCCGAACTGCGCAAGACCGCCAAGGCGGCTGTAGAGCCGGCTGAGGCTGTAGCGGCAGTGAAACCGGCTGCCAACGCCGTGAGCAAGCCGGCCGCCCAGTCGGCCAAGGCTGCCGAACAGCCTGCCCGTCAGGGTGGCTTCAGCGTGAAATCCGCCTGGGCCGCGCGCCTGGCCGAGCAGGGCGACCGCTGCCGGTTGCCGCGGGGCAAGACCAAACAGCGGCACGTCTGATGCCTGGGGGCCTGTACTGGCCCCGTCCGACCACCCTGTGCAACGCCGCGCGTTGGCGTAGAATGGTCGACTTTGTTCAATGACTTCCCGTAAACACATCCGCCTGGCCATTTGGCCGGGGCGATCGTCGATGTCTTTACCTATCTGATAGAGGGCTTGGTTTTGGCTCAATACGTCTACACCATGCATCGGCTGAGCAAGGTCGTTCCGCCGAAGCGGGAAATTCTCAAGAATATTTCCCTGTCGTTCTTCCCAGGCGCCAAGATCGGCGTCCTCGGCCTGAACGGCGCGGGTAAATCGACCCTGCTGCGGATCATGGCGGGCGTCGACAAGGAATTCGACGGCGAAGCTCGTCCGATGCCTGACATCAACGTTGGCTACCTGCCCCAGGAACCGCAACTGGACCCGAACAAGTCCGTGCGCGAAGTGGTGGAAGAAGCGGTCAGCGTGATCAAGGACGCCCAGGCGCGCCTGGACGAGGTCTACGCTGCCTACGCCGAACCTGACGCCGACTTCGACAAGCTGGCCGCCGAACAGGCCAAGCTCGAAGCCATCCTGCAGGCCGCCGACGGCCACAACCTGGAGCGTCAGCTGGATGTCGCCGCCGACGCCCTGCGCCTGCCGGCCTGGGATGCCCGCATCGAGCACCTGTCCGGTGGTGAAAAGCGCCGTGTAGCCCTGTGCCGCCTGCTGCTGTCGGCCCCCGACATGCTGCTGCTCGACGAACCGACCAACCACCTGGATGCCGATTCGGTCGCCTGGCTCGAGCGCTTCCTGCACGACTTCCCCGGTACCGTGGTGGCGATCACCCACGATCGTTACTTCCTGGACAACGTCGCAGGCTGGATCCTGGAACTGGACCGCGGCGCCGGTATCCCGTACGAAGGCAACTACTCGGGCTGGCTGGAGGCCAAGTCGGACCGTCTGGCGCAGGAATCCAAGCAGCAGAGCGCCCACGAGAAGGCCATGAAAGAGGAACTGGAATGGGTGCGCAAAGGCGCCAAGGCCCGCCAGTCCAAATCCAAGGCTCGTCTGCAGCGCTTTGAAGAAATGCAATCGCAGGAATTCCAGAAGCGCAGCGAGACCAACGAGATCTACATCCCGGCCGGCCCGCGCCTGGGCGACAAGGTCATCGAGTTCAAGAACGTCACCAAAGGCTATGGCGACCGCGTGCTGATCGACAACCTGTCGTTCGCCATGCCCAAGGGCGCCATCGTTGGCGTAATCGGCGGTAACGGTGCCGGTAAGTCGACCCTGTTCCGCATGCTGATGGGCAAGGAACAGCCGGACTCGGGCAGCATCGAGATCGGTGAAACCGTGCAGCTGGCCTGCGTGGACCAGAGCCGCGAAGACCTGGACGGCGCCAAGACCGTGTTCCAGCAGATTTCCGACGGGTCCGACATGATCCGCATCGGCAACTACGAGATCCCATCGCGTACCTACGTTGGCCGTTTCAACTTCAAGGGCGGCGACCAGCAAAAGTTCGTCAAGGACCTGTCTGGTGGTGAACGTGGCCGTCTGCACCTGGCCCTGACCCTGAAGGAAGGCGGCAACGTACTGCTGCTCGACGAACCGTCCAACGACCTCGACGTCGAAACCTTGCGTTCGCTGGAAGAAGCCCTGCTGGACTTCCCAGGCGCCGCGATCGTGATTTCCCACGACCGTTGGTTCCTGGACCGGGTGGCGACGCACATCCTGGCGTACGAAGACGACTCGAACGTGGTGTTCTTCGAGGGCAACTACACCGAGTACGAAGCTGACCGCAAGAAGCGCCTGGGCGACGCCGCTGCCCAGCCGCACCGTGTACGGCACAAGAAACTGGCCCAGTAAGCCGGTTTTAGCTGCACAACAATGGGGCCCTCAGCGGCCCCATTTTTGTGCCTGTCATGATGGGGTGGTATCAGGGTTTGTGCCGCTCATTGTGGTAGCGGGCTTGCCCTGCAAAGAGACCAGGCCTGCCCGCAGACAGCTAATATTTTGTATACATTTATATAAACTGCACCAAATAATTTCAAAAAAACGACATCGCGCCCTATTCCAGTGCGATTGCTTCTTGGTACATTCCAGAAAAAACCAATAAGTCCAATCCTCTTGGTGAGATGTCTACCATGATCGAATCTGTCGATAACTTCCTCGCGCGCCTGAAGCAACGCGACCCGGCCCAGCCCGAATTCCACCAAGCTGTGGAAGAAGTGTTGCGTAGCTTATGGCCGTTCCTCGAAGCCAACCCCCATTACCTGCAGGCCGGTATCCTCGAGCGCATGGTTGAGCCCGAACGCGCTGTGCTGTTCCGCGTGTCGTGGGTGGATGACCAGGGCAAGGTCCAGGTCAACCGTGGCTACCGCATCCAGATGAGCAGCGCGATCGGCCCCTACAAAGGCGGCCTGCGCTTCCACCCGTCGGTGAACCTGGGCGTGCTGAAGTTTCTGGCGTTCGAGCAGGTGTTCAAGAACTCCCTCACCTCGTTGCCCATGGGCGGCGGCAAGGGTGGCTCGGACTTCGACCCCAAGGGCAAGAGCGATGCCGAAGTCATGCGCTTCTGCCAGGCGTTCATGAGCGAGCTGTACCGCCACATTGGCGCCGACCTTGACGTGCCGGCCGGTGACATCGGCGTGGGTGCCCGCGAAATCGGCTTCCTGTTCGGTCAGTACAAGCGCCTGGCCAACCAGTTCACGTCGGTGCTGACCGGCAAGGGCATGACCTACGGCGGCAGCCTCATCCGCCCGGAAGCCACTGGCTACGGCTGCGTGTATTTCGCCGAAGAAATGCTCAAACGCCAGAGCCTGCGCATCGATGGCCGTCGTGTGGCCATCTCCGGTTCCGGCAACGTGGCGCAGTACGCTGCGCGCAAGGTGATGGACCTGGGCGGCAAGGTGATCTCGCTGTCGGACTCGGAGGGCACCCTGTACGCCGAAGCGGGCCTGACCGATGAGCAGTGGGATGCGCTGATGGACCTGAAGAACGTCAAGCGTGGCCGCATCAGCGAGTTGGCCGGCCAGTTCGGCCTGGAGTTCCGCAAAGGCCAGACGCCGTGGAGCCTGGCGTGCGACATCGCCCTGCCATGCGCCACGCAGAACGAGTTGGGCGCCGAAGACGCTCATACCTTGTTGCGCAATGGCTGCATCTGCGTCGCCGAAGGCGCCAACATGCCGACCACCCTGGAGGCTGTGGATATCTTCCTGGAGGCGGGCATTCTGTATGCCCCGGGCAAAGCCTCCAACGCCGGTGGCGTCGCTGTATCGGGCCTGGAGATGTCGCAGAACGCCATGCGCCTGCTATGGACTGCCGGTGAAGTGGACAGCAAGCTGCACAACATCATGCAGTCGATTCACCATGCGTGTGTGCATTACGGTGAAGAGGCTGATGGCAAGATCAACTACGTGAAGGGCGCCAACATCGCAGGCTTCGTGAAAGTGGCTGATGCGATGCTGGCTCAAGGCGTGGTCTGATCGCGCACTGCCGTCCTTTCGCGGGGTGACCCGTGAAAGGACGGCACGCGTGTTCAGGATTCACTTTCGATAACGACCACCTCGATCATCTGATCCCCCGCCGGTCGCCGCCACATCACCTCGTCCCCTTGGCCGGCACCGAGCAACGCGCGCCCCAGCGGTGACCCCCAGTTGATCAGCCCACGGCCGGCATCGGCCTCATCTTCCCCGACCAGTTGCACCCGCTGTTCCTGGCCCTGTTCATCCAGAAATCTGACCCAGCTGCCAATCTGCACCTTGCGGCTGGACGTCGCGGCGGGCACCACCTGCGCGCTCTGGACCCTGGCAGTGAAGTAGCGCAGGTCCCGTTCAGTCTCGGCCAGGCGCTGCTTGTCGGCCCGATCTCCCTGAGCGTGCAGCTCACTGCGCAACGCATTGAGCTCGGCCACGCGCTCCTGCAGTTGGCGCAGGCCACTGGCGGTGACGTAGTTGGGTTGGTCGCTGACGCGTCGCTCCACCGGCTGGTCGGCTTGTGCAGCGGCTTGGTCTTCGTTGACGAATGCGCGGCTCATGGAGGCCTCCTTTTGCTGGAGACCATGGTGGCAGGCCGGTCGTTTCACTGGATATCTGTTTGCGACCTACTCATGGCGATAGGCACGGGCGGCGCCGCGGTCCTTCTCCTGCTGCCACTCGCGGTCGCGTTCGTCCCAGAAACGCTCGTGGTATTGGCGTTGCTCTTCGCTGTTCTGCATCGCGTGGCATTGGCGAAAGCCGTCGTCCCATCCGCTTTCGTACTGGCGGTTGTGCAGGTAGCGCGCCACGTCCTTGCGAAAATCGCCGACCATCAGCCCTGCGGCCTGGCGACCGCTGCTGCAGCCATCCTCAAACCCGTCGGCGTAGGCGGGAGGGTAACCTTGGCCGAGCATCTGCTCGTGGGTGGTTTCGCAACCTGCCAGCACCAAGGCAACGCATAAGCCGAACCAGTACCGCGACATGACCACTAGACCCTCTGAGTAATGCCGTAAAGTCTAGGTGGCCATTTGTCGTGGAGCTGTCAAAACAGTGTCAAAGCGTTGGTGGTTTCTGTTGTAAGGGCTGGCCCTATCAATAGTGGTACCACTTGAGTTCGAGCATCACTTCATTCTGCGCCGTCGCCAGATGGCTGAACTCCCGCGAAGCACTCAGCCTCAGGCCCAGGTTCTGGCTGACCTCCCACTGCTGGTTCAGGCTCACGCTGCGCCGTACTTCGCCATTGGTGAAGTAGTCGCCCTTGGCCTCCAGGGTCAGGTTGCCCAGCCCGTTGCGCCATAACAGCCCGCCATTGAAGCCAGCAGCCGGGGCGATGAACTGGGCGAAGTCGTTGTGGTGCTCGACCCGCACAGTGCCCAGGGCGAAGCCCAGCAAGCCGTCAGCCAGTTGCCAGGTCCCCCCGGCACCACCGTTGACGTGGCTCACCAACACCTCGTCATCATGCTTGCCAGGCACGCGCTCCAGGCCGCCCGCCACCTGCCATGACCAAGGCTTGAGCAGCTCGTTGCGCGGTGTCAGCGAGCGAATGGTGGCCAGGTCCAGGCGCTGCACCTGCCAGTCGTTGCCTTCGTACTGGCGCAGCTTGAGCTGGAGGATCTCGATCTGCGCGCCGAGCGGGAAGCCATAGGCGTTGTCGTTGAGGTCGTGATAGGCCATGCGCAGGCCGTATTCGGCATAGGCACGGTTCTCGCGTGTACCGACACCGAGCTGCCAGGTGCGTGAGTCGTGACCATCCTCGGGCAGGCCGGGGCGTTCGATCTGCAGGGGCGGCGGCGGGTTGCGGTTGATTGCCCGCAGCAATTCGAAGCTGCGCCCCGCCTGCCCGGGGTCGCGGGCCTGGCCGTTGGCACGGTAGCGCTCCAGGCGGTACGCAGCATCCTGCACCAATGCCTGGCGGTCGCGGGGCAGGGCGGTGAACTCAGGGCTTTGCAGTTGTGTGGTGTCGGCACTGACGGCCAATACCTGGCGTTTTTCGTTGTGGTCCAGCGGTTCGGCACGGGCCAGCAGCTCGCGTTCGCGCGAAGGGCGGTAGATTTCGCTGGCGACCAGGCCCGATTGCTTCACCGCCTTGACCGTGTCGGTGGGGATGGCGGTGAGCGGGAACTGCGAGGTGAGGTCCAGGCTTGGCCGGGCCACCTGTAGCAGTTCCAGCAGGCGATACGAGCAGTTTTCGTCGAAGAAGAAATAATCGAACTGGACCTGCTTGAGTTCCCACACATGCTCGACCATGCGCCCGGTTTCTTCTGGCGTCAGGTCCAGTTGGTATTCCCACAGGTCGCGGTTTTCCAGGCTGCGGTATTCGGAGAGCTTTTCCTGGTACGGCATCAGCGCGAACAGGCCAGGGTAGCCGCCCATCAGGCCCTTCCAGGCATACAGGATGCTGTTGTCGCTGCCTTCGATGTAGGCGCCGAAGTTGATCGCGTAACTGAGCAGCGTAGTGTCGTCGCTACGGGTGTTGGACTGGTCGATACGCAGCAGGGTATGGCCGAACATCGACGAGGGGCTGTTCAGGTAGGCCGCCGGGAAAATCAACGCCGCGCTGTGCGGGTCGACCGACTGGTACCACGTCTTGAATTCCTGGCAGTCCGGCTGCGGCAGGTCCTGCAGGTCGAGCTGTTCACGCAGCCAGCGGGTGCGTGCGGGGAAGACGCACTGGGCGTGCTTGTCGCCCAGGCTGGCTGGGGCGTACAGCGCCGCTACCGTGGCCTGCAGCTCTTGGTCCGGGTGGTGTGCGCCATCCTCGGCGAGGAAGAATTTGCGGTCGTCGACATAGCTTCGCCACCCGCCGAGCTTGGCGGTTTCATAATGGCCCAAGGCTATCCAGTAAGGGGTGTTGGCCAGTTGCTGGAGACGACCTTGATCCAGCACGGCTGCAGCATGAACGGGGGCGCAGGCACACAGCGCCAGGTAAGCGAGGCGTTTGAGCATGTCGGGCAACTACTTCTAAACGATGCCGAAAAAGGCGAAACCCGCCCCGCAAGGGGCGGGAGCAGCTGCGCTTAGGCCTCTGTCGCGTACTTGGCCAGGCGTGGGTCGTTTTTCAGAACGGCCAGGGTGTTGCTGTGGACAGTCTCGGCAGTCACGTCGGCGCTGCTGAAGATCTGGTTGAAGTGCTGGTGGGTGACCGAGTTGAAGTAGACGCGGTCTTCCGGCGCCACACCCAGCACTACGGCGTAGGTGGTCAGCGCTTCGCCCTGGCCCATGGCCATGTCTTCGGACAGTTCGTTCATCATGCCATTCATGGCGAACCAGGACTTACCGCCATAGGTCAGCGAGGCCTTGGTGGAGCAGCCGTTGGTACCGGAGGTCATGCCGAAGGTGGCGTTGCCGGAGGTGCCGTTGGTGGTGGAGGCGAGGAAGTGAGCCGGTGTGCCGCGCTGGCCTTCGAACAGCATGTTGCCCCAGCCGCAGTTCGGGCCACCTGGCGCTTCCGCCAGGGCGTTGAGGGAAACCACGGTGAACAGAGTACCCAGAAGAATCCGTTTCATAGCATTTGTTCTCTATTTGTCTTAACCAAGGGTCAGGGTTTCTGGCAACTCGGTTGCCAGGCGGGAAAGCGTTTCACCCACCCGCGCAGCTTGGAGTTTAGGCACGATCTAAAGGTTGCGTTGTTGATTGCGAAAAATTTGCTCCTGTATCGGTCATCGTGGCTGCGACATAAAGTCCCGCCGAGCCTTGCAAGGCGCGCGCGGGCAGCGCCAGAATGCTGCGTATCTGCCCCGCCGAAGTAAGGAAACCCAATGCCCGATCCTGTCGCTGCGCGCCTGCGTCTCGCGCCTGAAGCCCTGACCCGGCGTTTCTCCCCCGAGCAGTTTGCTTTTACCCATACCGACGATCTGGAGCCGTTTCGCGGTGTTCTGGGCCAGGAACGTGCTGTCGAGGCCCTGCAGTTCGGCGTGGCCATGCCACGCCCTGGCTATAACGTGTACGTGATGGGCGAGCCCGGCACTGGCCGCTTCTCGTTCGTCAAACGCTACCTCAAGGCCGAAGGCAAGCGTCAGCAGACCCCGGCCGACTGGGTTTATGTCAATCACTTCGACGACACCCGCGAACCGCGGGCGCTGGAGCTGCCTTCGGGCAGCGCTGCCGAGTTCATTGCCGACATGGGTGGCCTGATCGACAACCTGTTGTCGACCTTTCCGGCGGTGTTCGAGCACCCGTCCTACCAGCAGAAGAAGGGCGCCATCGACCGCGCCTTCAACCAGCGCTACGACCGTGCCCTGGATGTCATCGAGCGCGCTTCGCTGGAAAAGGACGTGGCCCTGTACCGCGACGCCAGCAATGTGGCCTTCACCCCGATGGCCGACGGCAAGGCGCTGGACGAAGCCGAGTTTGCCCAACTGCCCGAGGAGGTCCGCGAACAGTTCCACGAGGACATCGCCCTGCTCGAGGAGCGCCTCAACGAAGAACTGGCCAGCTTGCCGCAGTGGAAGCGCGAGTCGAACAACCAGCTGCGCCAGCTCAACGAAGAAACCATTACCCTGGCCTTACAACCGCTGCTGGCCCCGCTGTCGGAAAAGTACGCCGAAAACGCTGCGGTGTGCGCCTATCTGCAATCGGTGCAGTTGAACCTGCTGCGCACCGTGGTCGAGCAACTGGTCGATGACAGCAAGACCGACGCCGCCGCGCGCAAGCTGCTCGAGGAGCAGTATGCCCCCAGCCTGGTGGTGGGCCACCATGCCGACGGCGGGGCGCCGGTCGTGTTCGAACCGCACCCGACCTACGACAACCTGTTCGGTCGCATCGAATACAGCACCGACCAGGGGGCGTTGTACACCTCCTACCGCCAGCTGCGCCCGGGCGCCTTGCACCGCGCCAATGGCGGCTTCCTGATCCTCGAAGCGGAGAAGATGCTCGGCGAGCCGTTCGTCTGGGACGCACTCAAGCGTGCCCTGCAGTCGCGCAAGTTGAAGATGGAGTCGCCGCTGGGTGAGCTGGGCCGGGTCGCCACGGTCAGCCTGACGCCGCAGAACATCCCGCTCAACGTGAAACTGGTGATCATCGGTTCGCGTCAGTTGTACTACGCACTGCAAGACCACGACCCGGACTTCCAGGAGATGTTCCGGGTGCTGGTGGACTTCGACGAAGACATGCCGATGGTCGACGAGAACCTCGAGCAGTTCGCCCAATTGCTGCGCACCCGGACCAACGAAGAAGGCATGGCGCCGCTGACCAGCGATGCGGTGGCACGGTTGGCGACCTACAGTGCGCGCCTGGCAGAAAACCAGTCGCGCCTGTCGGCCCGCATCGGCGACCTGTTCCAGTTGGTCAGCGAAGCCGACTTCATCCGCCAACTGGCCAGCGACGAGATGACCGATGCCGGGCACATCGAGCGTGCGCTGAAGGCCAAGGCCACCCGTACCGGGCGCGTTTCGCAGCGTGTGCTCGACGACATGCTCGCCGGCATCATCCTGATCGACACCGAAGGGGCGGCCATCGGCAAATGCAACGGCCTGACCGTGCTGGAAGTCGGTGATTCGGCGTTCGGCATGCCGGCACGCATCTCGGCCACCGTGTACCCGGGCGGCAGCGGCATCGTCGACATCGAGCGAGAGGTCAACCTGGGCCAGCCGATCCACTCCAAGGGGGTCATGATCCTGACCGGTTACCTGGGCAGCCGGTACGCCCAGGAATTCCCCTTGGCAATTTCGGCGAGCATCGCCCTGGAACAGTCCTACGGCTACGTGGACGGTGACAGTGCTTCGCTGGGCGAGGCATGCACGCTGATCTCGGCGCTGTCGCGCACGCCGCTCAAGCAGTGCTTCGCCATCACCGGTTCGATCAACCAGTTTGGTGAAGTGCAGGCGGTGGGTGGGGTCAACGAGAAGATCGAAGGCTTCTTCCGCCTGTGCGAGGCCCGCGGCCTGACCGGCGAACAGGGTGTGATCATCCCGCGGGCCAACGTCGCCACGCTGATGCTCGACGAGCGTGTGTTGCAGGCGGTCGAGAACGGTGTGTTCCATGTGTACGCGGTCAGCCAGGCCGACGAGGCGCTGAGCCTGCTGGTGGGCGAGGAGGCCGGGGTGCTGGACGACAAGGGCCAGTTCACCGAGGGCAGCGTCAACGCGCGGGTGGTCGAACGCCTGCGCGAGATCGCCGAGATGATCAGCGAAGAAGACATCGAGAAGGCGGAAAAGGAACGCCTGGAAGAGGTGATTGCCCAGGCCAAGCCCGCCTGAGTCAATAAATCGGCGCTGGCGGCCATGTGCTACCGTTCAGCGCCGGTTTTCCATCTTTCTGTGCTGTTCTTCTATGCTGGAACTTATGGACGGCATCAGGGTTCAGGATGGAAACGGCCTGGGGTTTTCAGGCTGATCAGGGCTCATTGCAGGGGACGCGGCCATGCGCAACCTCAGCCTTACTCGCCAGTGCCTGGGCCTGGTGACTCGCATTGAATGCAGCATTCGTCCGCTGGCCGGGGACAACGGCATGTGGACGTTGCTGTTCGCCGCCGGCATGGCCGGTGAACAACCCTCTGCCATCAAGGCCCAGGGGCCATTCCATGGGCCCATGGTCGCCGAGTCGGTGCTCAATGCCATCGTCGACAGCCTGACCCTGCACGGGTACCAGGTGTCGGACGGGCCGCAGATCTGGTGCCTGCATTTGCAGGCGCAACTGCGTCGTATCAATGGGGAGCGCTGCCGCAACCTTGGGGATTACCAGTTCCATCCCGAAACCTGAGATTGCCCCTCGCCACGACGCAGCACCGGTGGGCAGCCGGCATGGCGGCCATTGGGCTACGCAGCAGGCCCCTGCAACCCAGGCTTTTGCTGCAACAGGTGGCTGGCTATACTCGCCGTCGTTTTTTTAGTCACCTGACGAGTCCCAAACCCTCCATGGAACGTATTCTCGAAAATGCGATGTATGCCTCGCGCTGGCTGCTCGCCCCTATCTACTTTGGCCTGTCCCTCGGCCTGCTGGCCCTGGCGCTGAAATTCTTCCAGGAAGTCGTCCATGTCCTGCCCAACGTCTTTGCCCTGAGCGAAGCCGACCTGATCCTGGTGATCCTGTCGCTGATCGACATGTCGCTGGTCGGCGGCCTGTTGGTGATGGTGATGATCTCTGGCTACGAGAACTTCGTCTCGCAGTTGGACATCGACGAAAGCAAGGAGAAGCTCAACTGGCTGGGCAAGATGGACTCCTCGTCGTTGAAGATGAAGGTGGCCGCCTCGATCGTGGCAATCTCCTCCATCCACCTGCTGCGGGTGTTCATGGATGCACAGAACATCTCCACCGATTACCTGATGTGGTACGTGATCATTCACATGACCTTCGTGGTGTCGGCGTTCTGCATGGGGTACCTGGACAAGCTCACCAAGCACTGAGTAATGGCATGCCTGCACCGCCCGTTCGTTGCAAAACGGACGGGCGGTGGCGTTTTTGGCTTGTGCTTTCTGCGGGGCTGTACGAAAAATGAGCACTCATGCGTGGTTCCAGCAGCGAGGTGCTCCCATGAACCTGCATCAGCTCAATACCGAGGCCAGGGCCGGCCATGTCAATGAGCTCAACCTGATTGCCATCGAAGGGGGCGATTACCTGCTCGAAGCCCGGGTCGATGGGCGCGCCCAGCCACTAGCTGACAACCATGGCAAACGCCTGCGCGTGCGCTCCGTGGAAGAAGCGCGCGAACTGTTGAAGGCTGTGCCGATGGTGTCGATGAACCTGTTGCATTGGTCGGTTCAGGACGAGATGTGCGGCATGGGCCAGCACCCTGAAGAAGACCTCAAGGTACCCATCTCGCCACGTTCGGCCTGGTAGCTGCTCGCAGCGTCCCAGTGTGCTAGGCTGCTCGCCCTTTTCATCAAGGGCGCGGCTGCACTGCGCCCTGCAGTGGAGCACGACAATGTCCGAACTCAACTTGTCCACCGACGAAACCCGCGTCAGCTACGGCATCGGCCGTCAGCTGGGTGGCCAACTGCGTGACAACCCGCCACCAGGTGTTAGCCTCGAAGCCATCCTGGCTGGCCTGACCGACGCCTTCAATGGCGCCGACAGCCGCGTCAACGAAGCCGACCTGTCGGCCAGCTTCAAGGTCATCCGTGAAGTGATGCAAGCCGAAGCTGCCGCCAAGGCCGAAGCCGCTGCGGCCGCTGGCAAGGAATTCCTGGTCGAGAACGCCAAGCGCGAAGGCATCACCACCCTGGCTTCGGGCCTGCAGTTCGAAGTGCTGACCGCCGGCGAAGGCGCCAAGCCGACCCGCGAAAGCAACGTGCGTACCCACTACCACGGCACCCTGATCGACGGCACTGTGTTCGACAGCTCCTACGATCGTGGTCAGCCGGCTGAATTCCCGGTCGGTGGCGTGATCGCTGGCTGGACCGAAGCCCTGCAACTGATGAACGCGGGCAGCAAATGGCGCCTGTACGTGCCGAGCGAGCTGGCCTACGGCGCCCAAGGCGTTGGCAGCATCCCGCCGCACAGCGTGCTGGTGTTCGACGTCGAGCTGCTCGACGTTCTGTAATGCCTGTGAGGCCGGCGCTGCCGGCCTCAATTCCAATCCGTTCCCCCAGGGCGCAACGCCCGTGCATAGCAGAACAGAAACAGGTTACGCACCAGCTCCTTGAGCACCACAGGCTCACTCGAATTCAGCCCGCTCATGTCCAGGTCGCCCTGGTCACGCAGTTCGTCGAGGGCTTCTTCTTCGAGCACGGCGCATACTTCACCGGTTTCGCGATGAAGGATGCGCAGGTAAGGGTGGGGGCGTTCCAGCCAGGCGTCGATCAGATAAGTCATGGCTATTCTCCTTGGAAAGCGGTTCCAATGAGAATAATTCTTATTATCAGAATAGCAAGCGCCAATTGGCGGTTTTTGTGTAATCAGACCTTACGAACGAATTCCGACTTCAGCTTCATCGCGCCGATGCCGTCGATCTTGCAGTCGATGTCGTGGTCGCCATCGCACAGGCGGATGTTCTTGACCTTGGTGCCAACCTTGACCACCAGGGACGAGCCCTTGACCTTCAGGTCCTTGATCACGGTGACGGTGTCGCCGTCCTGCAGGACGTTGCCGACCGAATCCTTCTTCACCACATCATCGCTGGCCGCTTCGGCTTCGCCGTTGGCCGACCACTCGTGGGCGCATTCGGGGCAGATCAGTTGAGTGCCATCCTCATAGGTGTATTCGGAATTGCATTTGGGACAGGCTGGCAGAGTGCTCACTTGGGTTCCTTAAACAGACAGGCAGTTAAAGGCCCATATTGTATAAGGTTTTAGCCGGGAAATGTTTTGTCTGTACAAAAGCATTCGCGGGACAAGCCCGCTCCCACAGTTACACCTCTGCCTTGAGCTTGGTGAATAACTTGTGGGAGCGGGCTTGTCCCGCGAAGAGGGCGATGGTGGCTTAGTGTGTACGCGCGACTGCAAACTCACTCAGCTCAACCAGCGCATCCCGGTATTCACTGGCCGGCAGCACTTCCAGGCATTGGATGGCCTTGGCGACGTAATCACGCGCCAGTTGCGCGGTGTAGTCCAGCGCACCCGAGGCCTCGACTGCCACGCGAATCTGCTCCAGGTCTTCCAGGCCGCCCTTCTGGATCGCCTGGCGCACCAGTGCAGCCTGTTCAGGCGTGCCTTCGCGCATGGTGTAGATCAGCGGCAGGGTCGGTTTGCCTTCTGCCAGGTCGTCGCCCACGTTCTTGCCCAGGGTCTGCGAGTCGCCCTTGTAGTCGAGCAGGTCGTCGACCAGCTGGAAGGCCACGCCCAGGTGGTCACCGAAGGTGCGCAGGGCTTCGCGCTGTTCAGCGGTGGCGTCGGCCAGCGCGGCGGCGCTGTGGGTCGAGGCTTCGAACAGCATCGCGGTCTTGCCGCGGATGACCTCCATATACACCTCTTCGGTGGTGCTGGCATCGCGCACGCGCGACAGTTGCAGCACTTCGCCTTCGGCGATCACTCGGGTGGCCTTGGAGAGGATCTGCATGACCGGCATCGAGCCCAGCTCGACCATCATTTCGAACGAGCGCGAATAAAGGAAGTCGCCCACCAGTACGCTCGGCGCGTTGCCCCACAGGGCATTGGCGGTGGAGCGGCCACGGCGCATGCCGGACATGTCGACCACGTCGTCATGCAGCAGGGTGGCGGTGTGCAGGAACTCGATGGTCGCCGCCAGCAGGCGCAGGTCATCGCCTTCGCGGCCCAGTGCCTTGCCGCACAGCAGCACCAGCAGGGGGCGCAGGCGCTTGCCGCCGGCAGACGTGATATAGTCGCCGATCTTCGATACCAGCGGCACGCGCGAGGTCAGCTGCTTCTTGATGATCTCGTCGACGGCGCTGAAATCGTCAGCTACCGCGCGGTAGAAGGTTTGGGGTTGCATCGGCTGCTCCATTGAGGTTGCGCGGCATGCTAGGTCGCGGGTCCCGGTGTGTCAAGGCGCCCTGCCTGGGGGCCGGGGCCGGTACTTGCAAGCAAAACCCGGGTTGCGTACAATCGCGCACCCTAACTTCCTGGGCAGCACCTGCCTTACGCAATTGCACCGGGCCGTTCCAGCCCAGTGCAGCCATGCCAGCCAATACTCATCATATAAAGCGCTGGGTGAGCAGGATTATCGGAGAAATACCCATGTCTTACGCAGTAATCGTTACCGGCGGCAAGCAGTACAAAGTCGCTGAAGGTGAATTCCTCAAAATCGAAAAACTGGAAGTCGCTACTGGCGAATCCGTGACTTTCGATCGCGTTCTGCTGGTCGCCAACGGTGAAGAAGTCACCATCGGCGCTCCAGTCGTCGCCGGCGCCAAAGTTGTTGCCGAAGTCGTTTCGCAAGGCCGTCACGATAAAGTACGCATCATCAAGTTCCGTCGCCGTAAGCACCACATGAAGCGTATGGGCCACCGCCAGTGGTTCACCGAGATCAAAATCACCGGTATCCAGGCTTAATCGCTCAGATCCCCTGAATTTATTTGGAGAATTGAACCATGGCTCACAAGAAGGCTGGTGGTAGTACTCGTAACGGTCGCGACTCAGAATCGAAACGCCTTGGCGTGAAGATGTATGGCGGCCAGGTCATCAAGGCCGGCAACATCATCGTCCGCCAGCGCGGCACCCAGTTCCACGCCGGTTACGGCGTTGGCATGGGCAAGGATCACACCCTGTTCGCCAAGATCGAAGGCGTGATCAAGTTCGAGAAGAAAGGCGAGTTCAACCGCCGTTACGTGAGCATCGTCGCCGCTTAATCGCGACGTCGCTCCAGAAGCCCCGTCATGCGACGGGGCTTTTTCGTTTGTGGTGAGCCTCTTGCAAAGCTGTTTGTATGGGCTGCCGGCGTGGGTTTCTACGGTCGTACGGGGCCGCCGCGCTCATTTTTGCAAGAGCCTCAGGTTTTTTAAGTATTCAGCTCGTCGGAAGGCGAGAGGCGGTTTTTGAATGAAGTTTGTTGACGAAGTATCCATTCGGGTCAAGGCCGGTGACGGCGGTAACGGTTGCATGAGCTTCCGTCGCGAAAAATTCATCGAGAACGGTGGCCCCAACGGTGGCGACGGTGGTGATGGTGGTTCGGTCTACATGGTGGCCGATGAAAACCTCAACACCCTGGTCGACTATCGCTACACCCGTCACCACGAAGCCCAGCGCGGCGCCAACGGTGGCAGCACCGATTGCACCGGCAAGAAGGGCGATGACCTGTTCCTGCGCGTGCCGGTCGGCACCACCGTGATCGATGCCTCGACCCAGGAAGTGATCGGTGACCTGGTCACCCCAGGCCAGAAACTGATGGTTGCCCAAGGCGGCTGGCACGGCCTGGGCAACACCCGTTTCAAGTCCAGCACCAACCGTGCGCCACGCCAGACCACTCCAGGCAAGCCGGGTGATCAGCGTGACCTGAAGATGGAGCTGAAGGTCCTGGCTGATGTGGGCCTGCTGGGCCTGCCGAACGCGGGCAAGAGCACGTTCATCCGTTCGGTATCGGCTGCCAAGCCGAAAGTTGCCGATTACCCGTTCACCACCCTGGTACCTAACCTGGGTGTTGTCAGCGTCGATCGCTGGAAGAGCTTCGTCATCGCCGACATTCCGGGTTTGATCGAAGGCGCTTCCGACGGTGCTGGCCTGGGCATCCGCTTCCTCAAGCACCTGGCCCGTACCCGCGTGCTGCTGCACCTGGTCGACCTGGCGCCGCTGGATGGCAGCAGCCCGGCAGACGCCGCTGAAGTGATCATCAACGAGCTGACCCGCTTCAGCCCGTCGCTGACCGACCGTGAGCGTTGGCTGGTGCTGAACAAGTCGGACATGCTGATGGACGACGAGCGCGACGAGCGGGTCAAGGAAGTGGTCGAGCGCCTGCAGTGGGAAGGCCCGGTCTATGTGATCTCGGCCATCTCCAAGCAGGGTACCGAGCAGCTCAGCCGCGACCTGATGCGCTACATCGAAGACCGTGCCGACCGCCTGGCCAACGACCCGGCCTACGCCGCAGAGCTGGCCGAGCTGGACCAGCGCATCGAAGACGAAGCCCGTGCCCAGCTGCAGGCCCTGGACGATGCGCGCACCCTGCGCCGTACAGGCGTCAAGAGTGTGCACGACATCGGCGACGATGACGGTTGGGATGACGATTTCGAGGACGACGAAGACGGCCCAGAAATCATTTACGTGCGCGACTGACCGGTTGCAGTACACTAAACGCCGCTCTTTTGGAGCGGCGTTTTTGTATCTACGGTATCTACAGATTCGACATAGGTTGGAAGAGAAGATGCGAAGCAAGGTGACTGGCGCCAAGCGCTGGGTCGTGAAGATCGGCAGTGCGCTGCTCACGGCGGATGGCAAGGGCCTCGACCGTGGTGCCATGGCCGTATGGGTCGAGCAGATGGTGGCGCTGCGTGAGGCGGGCGTGGAGTTGGTACTGGTCTCCTCCGGGGCCGTGGCTGCCGGCATGAGCCAGCTGGGCTGGACCTCCCGACCGAGCGCGATGAACGAGCTGCAGGCCGCCGCTTCGATCGGCCAGATGCGCCTGGTGCAGGCGTGGGAGTCGAGCTTCGGCGAGCACGGCAAGCACACCGCGCAGATCCTTCTGACCCACGACGACCTGTCTGATCGCAAGCGTTACCTCAACGCCCGCAG
The DNA here is from genome assembly GCF_001320525.1 of Pseudomonas sp. NBRC 111131. Taxonomy (NCBI): domain Bacteria; kingdom Pseudomonadati; phylum Pseudomonadota; class Gammaproteobacteria; order Pseudomonadales; family Pseudomonadaceae; genus Pseudomonas; species Pseudomonas sp. NBRC 111131. Next base: position 80,060 of record NZ_BCBH01000006.1, read on the forward strand.
CACCCTGCGTACGCTGGTTGATTTGGGCGTGGTGCCGGTGATCAATGAAAACGATACCGTGGTCACCGACGAAATTCGCTTCGGCGACAACGACACCCTGGCCGCGCTGGTTGCCAACCTGGTCGAAGCCGACCTGCTGGTGATTCTCACCGACCGCGACGGCATGTTCGACGCCGACCCGCGTAATAACCCGCAAGCTCAGCTGATCTACGAAGCACGTGCCGATGACCCGTCGCTCGACGCGGTCGCCGGCGGCACCGGTGGTGCCCTGGGCCGTGGTGGCATGCAGACCAAGTTGCGCGCTGCGCGGCTGGCGGCCCGTTCTGGTGCTCACACCATCATCATTGGTGGCCGGATCGAGCGTGTGCTCGACCGCCTGAAGGCGGGTGAGCGTCTGGGGACCCTGTTGTCGCCCGAGCGCGGCATGCTGGCAGCGCGCAAGCAATGGCTGGCTGGTCACCTGCAAACCCGTGGCACCCTGGTCCTTGACGCCGGTGCCGTGCAGGCCCTGCGCCAGGCCAACAAGAGCCTGCTGCCGGTGGGCGTTAAGACCGTACAAGGCAGCTTCCGTCGTGGTGAGATGGTGGTGTGCGTGGGCCCGGACGGCCTTGAAGTGGCCCGGGGCCTGGCCAACTACAGCGCATTGGAAGCACAGAAAATCATCGGCCAGTCGTCCGATGCCATCGAGGCCGTTCTTGGCTACAGCGCCGAGCCGGAGCTGGTGCATCGCGACAACCTGGTATTGGTCTGAGGAAGGAGCGAACGTGCTGAAAAGGATGATTGCCGTGGCGGCGCTGGCGCTGCCGATGCTGGCTGGGGCGGAAGAAATCGGCCGGGTGTCGACTGTATTCAAGTTCGTCGGGCCGAACGACCGCATCGTGGTCGAGGCCTTTGACGACCCCAAGGTCGAGGGCGTGACCTGCTACCTGTCGCGTGCCAAGACGGGCGGTGTGAAAGGCGGCCTGGGGCTGGCCGAGGACCGTGCGGAGGCGTCGATTGCCTGCCGCCAGGTTGGGCCGATCAGCTTCAAGGGTGAATTGAAGGACGGCGATGAAGTGTTCAAGGAGCGCACCTCGCTGGTGTTCAAGACCATGCAGGTGGTGCGCTTTCTCGACAAGAAGCGCAATACGCTGGTGTATCTGGTGTACAGCGACCGCATGATCGAAGGCAGCCCGCAGAATGCGGTGACGGCGATCCCGATCCTACCTTGGGCACATTGATGTAATCGGGAGGCCTTTGGCCTCCAATCGCTGGCAAGCCAGCTCCCACAGGGTTACCACTGCTCTTGAGGGCTGTGGAGATCCCTGTAGGCGCCGGCTTGTCGGCGAAAGGGCCGCAAAGCGGCCCCAATACCCCACTATCAGGCCAACGCCTCGGCCTGATCCTTCACAACTGCCTTTTCTACATCCCGGCGGCTGATGTACTTCCAGTCCGCCTCGTCGATGTAGATGCCATTCGGTCCGCTACCGCCTTCCAGGTCGATCGCCACATGTGCCGATACCTGCGGCTTCACGCTCGCCAGAATCGGCACGAAGCCCAGTTGCAGGCTGGTCTCCAGCAGCGCAGCCTGGTTGCGTTCGTCGATGTCCGCCGCCTCGTCGAGGTAGTACGGCAGGCGAATGCGCCCGGCCAGGTCGCGGTCCATCAGGTGCAGCAACAGGTACATGTTGGTCAGCGCCTTGATGGTCATGGTCGTGCCGTTGGACGCGGCGCCGTCGATGTCGGCGTGGATCACCGGCTGGCTGTTGATCTTGGTGATCTCGAAGGCCAGTTCGAACAGGTCCTTCAAGCCCAGCTGGTTGTGGTTGGCCGCCACCAGCCGTGCCAGGTACTCCTTGGCCTCTTCGTTCTTGTGATCCTGCTCGGCGCTTTGTGTCAGGTCGAATACCGACAGGGTCTCGCCTTCTTCGTACTGGCCGGCGCTGTGGATGATCTGGTCGATGTGCTTGAGCGCTTCCTTGTTCGGCGCCAGCACCACGCGGAAGCTCTCCAGGTTGGAGACTTGGCGCTTGTTGATCTCGCGGTTGAACAGGGCCAACTGATGCTCGAGGCTGTCGTAGTCGCTGCGGATGTTGCGCAGGGTCCGGGCGATGTCGGTGACCGCGGCGCGGCGAGCCTTGGCCAGGGTCAGCGCTTCGTCGGTGCGGTGTGCATAGGCGTTGACCAGCAGTTGCAGGCGGCGCTCCATGTCGTCTTCGCTGTCGAACTTGGCCACGCCCTTGAGGCGTACCTGGGCGTACAGCGCTTCGATCTGGTTGTCGACGCGTTGCAGGCCCTGCCAGCTGTCCTGGTAATCGTTGAGAAGCGGCAACAGGTTGTCCATGGAGTCGTCGACCGCTTCCATGAACGGTGTGCCGAAGGGCAGGTCGGCAGGCAGCAGCTGGCGGCGGCGCAGGGCGTCTTCCAGGGTGCGCTGCTTGGCTTCCAGGTCGGCGATCTGCCGGCCGACCAGTTGCAGCTTGGCCGACAGCTGCTGGACGCGCTCGGTGAACGCATCGCTGGAGCGCTTGAGTTCATCCTGGGCGGCTTCCAGTTGCGCTAGCTGTTCCATTTTTTCCGGCTCTTCAGCCGTCAGGGTTTCGCTGCGACGATAGTCTTCCAGGGCCTTCTGCGCATCCAGTACCTGTTGGTACAGCGCTTCGGTCTGGGCCTTGGAGGCTGTGCGGTCGGCGGCCACCGACTGCTGGGTCCTGAGCTGTTTGAGCTCGCGCTCCAGGCGGTCCTTCTGGTCGCGCAGGGCGGCGCGGTCGGCCAGGGCCTGCAGCGCTGGCGGATCGATGTGCGAAATGTCGATGGAGATGCCCGGCGCCTCGAAGCGCTCGCCCTTGAAACCATCGAGCACGGCTTCCAGCGACTTCACCCACAGGTCGCTGTCGTCCAGCTCGATGCCACGCTCGCCCAGTGGCAGGCTGAACAGCGCGCCATTGAACAGGCGCATCAGGCGGTCGACATCCTGTTGCGAGAACTCTTCACGCAGGCGGGCGTAGCTGTTGTTGTCGGCATGGTCGAGCTGCTGCTTGACCTGCTTCAGGCGTTTTTCCAAGTCACGTACGCGCTCGTCCAGGTCTTCAGCGCTGAACTGACGCGACTGGGCCAGGGCGCCGGCCAGTTCGTCGTGGGCGTCCTTGGCGGCCAGCAGTTGCTGCTCCAGCACCTTGACGTCATCGACCAGGGCAAAGCGGTGCTTGAGCACCGACAGCTCGCCGAGCCAGCGCTGGATGCCGGTGATCTCGCGCTCCAGGCGCATGAGCTCCTGGGTGCCGCCACGCTGGTCGTTTTGCAGGCGGTCTTGCTCGCCACGGTAGTGCTCGGCCTGGATCACCAGCTCTTCCTTGCGCGCCATGGCGTATTCCTGCCAGGTACCCAGCAGGTTGTCGAGCAGGGGCGAAAGGCGGTGCAGTTTGCCGCGCAGGATGTCGCGCTGGGCCACGCCACCGGCCAGGGCCTCGACCAGCGGGCCAGCGGCAACCAGGGCGTTGTAGTCCTGCTCCATGCGGCGCACATCGCGGAAGGCTTCTTCGCAGGCGGCGATGTAGTCGACGCTGCCCGAGCGCAGGCTGTGCTCGAAGGCGTCGAGGAACAGCTGCTTGAGCTTGGCGGCGGTGATTTCGCGCATGTGCAGCAGGTTGATGAACAGCGCGCGGAAGGTCTTGAGGCTTTGCTCGCTGGTCGAGCGCAGCGGGATCAGGGTCAGGTCCAGTGGTACCGACGTGTGACCGCCCACCAGCAGCCTGCGCAGTTCGTCCGGCTTCAGTTCATAGGCTTTCAGGCCCAGGCGCTCGAGGTTGGTGAACAGTTCCTTCTGGCGCAGGCAGGTGTCGTTCTTCTGGTAGTGGGCCAGGTCCAGCTCGCCTTTGTAAGCGAAGAACTGGTGGCCGAAACCGCCGCCCGGGCCGCGGCCGACCACGCCGATCACATGCGGGCCATGGGGCAGGTTCAGTTCGCAGAGGATGTACGAGGTGTCACTGGCGAAGTAGAAGCGCCGCGACTGCTCCAGGCTGTACTTGCCGAAGCTCATGTCGGACATGCGCGCCAGGATCGGGAACTGCAGGGCGTTGATCGAGGCGGATTTGCCCAGGTTGTTGGCGCCGTAGACCGACAGTGGGTGCTCCAGCGGGAACAGGCCAAGGCTGTAGCCGGCGGTGTTGAGCAATGCGAAGCGGCGGATGCCGTAGCGTTCCTGGCTCATGCGTCAATCTCCTGTTGCTCTTCGCGGATGGCCCGGGCCAGGGCCTGCTCTTCGCTTTCCTCGCCCTCGAACGGGGTGAGGTCGAGCGGGTCCTCGGTGCGTGCCAGCTCTTCGGGGCTTTCTTCCTCGACCAACACCGGGGTCGGCAGGGGCAAGTCGCTGTGCAGGCTGGCGGCCAGGTCGCGGTCCTGCTGCACCGACAGGCACACATCGAGGAAACGGTGCATCGGCGGCAGGAAGCGGTAGATGCCGCCTTCTTCATGGGCGAAGCCAAGCTGGGTCATGCGGCGCATGATCTTTTCTTCCAGCTCGTCGACGGTCTGTACCTCGGCCTGCAGGAACAGGTCACGGTACTTGTCCAGCAGCGAGGGCAGTTCGTCACGGCCGATGCTGCCGCCGTCGAGCACGGCCATGGGGTCGCGGCCCTGGTCGGCGAGGTGCTCGACCAGGATGAAGGTGAACAGCGACAGGCGCTGGGCGGTCTTGTTGACCTGCGCGGCAGCCTGATCGGGGACGAAGTAGTAGAAGCCCCGGGTGTCGCAAACCAGCTCGAAGCCCAGGGCCTTGAACAGGGTGCGGTATTGGTCCTGGAAGTTCGACAACTGGGCGTACAGCTCCGGGTCGCGGCGGCTGACGTGGAAACCCTTGAACAGCTCACGGAAGATCGGCGCGAGCTGGGACAGTTCGGAAAGATCAAGATGCATTGGCTGGGCTCGCGTTGGTTTCAGGTTGCGCTTCGCGGCTGGATGTCAGGGCGAACGAACGCAGGCTGACCAGGTGTTCGTGGGTGATGTACTCGCGGCGTTCGAGGCGCTCGCGCTTGAAGCGCTTCTCCCGCGAGAGGCGCGAGAACCAGTACAGCAGTTCGTCGGTAGCGCCTTCGGGCTCCTGGTCCAGTAGCCAGACCATCAGGTCGGGCAAGGGCAGGGCGTCTTCGCAGCGTTCGAGCATTTCCTTGACGGTGCGCGGCGCGCGCGGCAGCGGGCCTTTGTCGGTCTTGTGCGCCTTGGGGAACCTGGCCGGTTTCGGCTCGAAGCGGGCCAGGGCATAGACGTAGGCCTCGACCTGGCTGGCGCTGCCAAGAAAGGTGCTTTGCGGGCGGGTGAACAACGGCATGGCCGACTGCGGCACGGCGTCGATGCCTTTGCGCCGGATCACCGACAGGGCCAGGGCGGCGCCACGGGTCACGGCATTGTGGCGGCGGGCTTCTTCACGCAGTGGCAGCAGCAGTTCGCGGGCGTGGCGCAGGGTCAACTGGGCACTGGTCTGCATTTCGAGAATGCGGGCGTGGGTGCGCAGCAGCATGTCGTCGTCGACCAGGTGGCCCAGGCGCGCCTGCTCGCCAAGCAGTTTCAGCAGCACGGTTTCGACCTTGCGCACGCCCTGTTCGAAGGCGCCGTCGGCATTGACCAGCTGGATCATCGGCTCGACGTATTCGTCCCAGGTCGCCAGGACTTCGGCATAGCGCTGGCGCAGCGGGATCTGGCGGTTGCTGGTCTTGGCCCGTTCAGCCACGGCCACCAGGGCCTGCTCGTCGTTGTCGAGCTTCTTCAGCACGTCGCGCACGCGCATGTCGAGCAGGCGCAGCTGGCGTGCCAGGTCGTCGCTGTCGCGGTTGTCGAAGGCATCCTGGATATGCCCGGCAAGGCGCTCGAGGTGGCGCAGGTAGGCCTCGATCTCCAGGCACAGGCCCAGGCGGTGCTCGCGGCGCAGGTAGGCGAGGAAGTCGTGGATCTGGGCATTGAGCTCGAAGCGGTTCGGGCTCTTGGCCACCGGCACCAGAATATCCAGGCGGATCCACACGTCGAGCAGCTGGGTGATGTCCTGCGGCGTGCTTTCCACCTGCTGGCGGCCCAGTTGCTGGCGCAGCTCGACCAGGCTCAGGGTGCCTTGGTCGAAACGCTCGCACAGCGGCTCGATCAGGGCCCAGTGTTCGGCTAGGGCGCGCAGGACGCGCTTGGGTTCGATCATTGGCGTCTACTCGTTGCCAAGTAAAAGGGGGCGATTGTACTGCATCCCGGGGGGAGGATTTCACCCCTTGGTCTGTAATGAGCGTTCGCCCTGGTTCTTGATAGGGGTTTTCCCTGGCCCCATGGCAGACTTGCCGGCGATGAGGCCGGTACAGCCAGCAATTTTCTGCCGACCAGTTGCGGCGCTCGTTGGCCAACAGCGTTAGAATGCCCGATTGATTCAACCTCCCGGATACCCGTGCCTTGCTGACCGAGCCCCGCCGACGCGCCTACCTTTCCGCCATGCAAGTGGTGCATTGGCTGCCGCGCGCCGAACTGCCGTTTGCCGCACCGTCGCGCCCCGAGCTGCTGATGCCGCAGGCTCCGGTTGAGGAAGCCGAGTTCGAGACCCGGCCCAGTGCACCGGCTGCCAATGAGGCGCCGGCCGCCCCTCAGGCCCGCTCCGTCGAGCGCCCGAAGATCGAAATCCCGCGCCCAGGCAGCCTACCCAAGCCCGTTGCCAAGCCGGTCGAGGCGCAAGCGGAGGCGCCGGCGCCGCGCCCGGCCCCGGTCCCGCCCCCTCGGTTTGCGCTGCAACTGCTGCGCGCCGGCAGTTGCCTGCTGCTGGTCGAGCTGGCCACCGGCCAACCGTTCCAGAGCCGCGATCCGTCCTACCTGCTACTTAAGGACATGCTGCGCGCCGCCGGCCTGCCCGACGCCCCGCAGATCATCGGCGAGCCGGTGCGCTGGCCGCTGCTGGTGCGCGGCAACATGGACCAGGGCCCGGACGCTGCACGTGATTTTGTCCAGGGCTTCATCCAGGCGCGCCTTGAAGAAGCCGCCTGCACCTGCCTGTGGCTGGTCGGCCTGCCGGCGCTGCGCTTTGCCGCCAATGCCGACGACACAGCCTATTACCGCGTACTGAAGCTCGACGGCCTGGGCGATGCCTGGGCCTTGCCGGGCCTTGAACTGTTGATGGACGAGCCGCAGCGCAAGGCGGACGTCTGGCAAGCGATGCGCCAGCTGATGGCGCGCTGGAAGAGCGTTGAATGAGTGACTCGATCAGTTTCCGCCCGATGACCGAGGCGGATCTGGATGCCGTGCTTAAGATCGAATATGCCGCGTTCAGCCATCCCTGGACCCGCGGGATTTTCCAGGATGCGCTCAAATCCTACGAAGTGTGGTTGATGTTCGATGGCCAGCAGCAGGTGGGCCATGGTGTGATCAATGTGATCATCGACGAGGCGCACCTGCTCAACATTACCGTCAAGCCCGAGAACCAGGGGCGCGGTCTGGGCTTGCGGCTGCTTGAGCACCTGATGGCGCGGGCGTATCAGCTCAATGGGCGGGAGTGCTTCCTGGAAGTGCGGGCAAGCAACCAGTCGGCCTATCGTTTGTACGAGCGGTATGGGTTCAACGAGATCGGTCGCCGGCGGGATTACTACCCGGTGGCTGGCGGGCGGGAAGATGCCTTGGTAATGGCCTGCACCTTGCTCGAAGACTGATATCGCGTTGTCTGTGCCGGCGCCTTTCGCAGATAAACCCGCGCCTCCAGGCACTGCGCTTCACCCGCATGCTTAACTCCTTGTCAGCAGAACCGCCGGGGTGGGCGGGCGTGCGTACTGGAGTGGGGGAGCGGGAATGGGAAGTGCAAAGGGCTGGCTAATGGCGGGCGCGTTGATGGCTGGGGTGACGCACGCCGATGAGCGCGGTCTGTGGATGTTCGCCCAATGGGCTGGGGATCATCAGACTCGGCCGTTTCGCGAAATGCTCGTCGATGCCCGCCTCTATGGCGTAGTGCCGATTCATCAGTTGCTGCGCTCGGCTTCGGACTGGCGGCTGTGCAAGGCGTCTCCCTTCGCCGTTCCCCCCTCTGCCAACTGGCCTGCCGTGCGTTCCACGCTGGCACTGATCAGGACGCTGGATGATCAAGGCATCCTGCGCCAGTTCGAAGTGGTTTCGGCCTACCGTGACCCGAGCCTGAACCGATGTGCGGGCGGGGCGGTGGGCAGCGCCCATACCCGTGCCTTCGCCGTGGATATTTTGTTACCCGCTTGGGCCGACCCCAATCCGTTGTGCCACTTCTGGCAGCAGCACGGCCTGGCCTGGAGCATGGGGTTGGGGCGTTACCCTTCCGGCCGCATCCATGTCGACACCGCGGGCTATCGCACTTGGGGCGGGGATGGCAGTGCTGCTTCGTCGTTCTGCAGCAAGCTTAAGTGAGCAAGGCAGGCCTGGCTTTCACCGATCACCCATTCGGCAAAGCGCTGGCGCTTGCCACCTTCATCCAGCGGCTGCGGGCTCAGCAAGTGATAGGCAGAGCCGTCGCGCAGGAAGCCGAACGGCGCCTGCAGCTGCCCGCTGTCGATTTCGTCGCGCACCATGAGCGCCGAGGCGATGGCCAGGCCGAGGCCCGCGCTGGCTGCCTGCAGCGACAGGTAGAAGTGTTCATAGTCGCTGCGTTGGCTGTGGCGCGCCTGCCGGTTGCTCAGGTGCAACCATGAACGCCAGGCACTGGGCCGGGTACTGCTGTGCAGCAGGCGCTGGCCATCGAGCGTGGTGGCGCCATCACGGTTGACCGGGCCAATCCATTCGTCGCAGATCTTCAGGCTGTGCAGTGCGGGCGGCCAGTGGAAGTCGTCGCGGCGCAGGGCCAGGTCCACGCCGCTGCGGGCGAAGTCCACGGGGCCGCCGGCGGCCACCAGGTGCAGTTGCAGGTCTGGGTGGGCGGCATGAAAGCGCGGCAGGCGCGGTATCAGCCAGCGCATGGCGATGGTCGGTTCGCAGGAGAGCACCAGCACGTTGTCCCGGTCCTGCTGTTGCAAGCGCTGCACGGCGCCTTCGAGTTGTTCGAAGATGGCCTGGGTGGTGCCATGCAGGGCGCGACCGGCCGGGGTGAGGAAGATCGCCCGGTTGCGTCGCTCGAACAGCTCGATGCCCAAGTGTTCTTCGAGCTGGCGTACCTGACGGCTGACTGCACCGTGGGTGACATGCAGCCGTTCGGCGGCGCGCACGAAGCTTTCGGTTTCGGCGGCGATGTTGAAGTAGTGGAAGGCGGTGAGTGGCGGCAGTTTCATAGGTTTGATGTGTCTCAATGCCGGCGGGTAGCCAATCTCTGTGAGAAAACCTAGCGGATTTCATTCACTATAAATCGATTTTTTCCATGATGAGCGGCCTCGATAATACGTGCATCTGTGCGTTTGCATCGCCTATCGAGGATCTCTGCGTGATTGAACTGCTTGCCGTTGCCCTGTTCACCCTCCTGGCCGTCATCAGCCCCGGCGCCGATTTCGCCATGGTCACCCGCAGCAGTTATGCACAGGGCCGCAAGGCGGGACTGGCGGCAGCAGTGGGTATCGCAATGGGCGTGCAGGTCCATGTGCTGTACACGGTGCTGGGCATTGCCGTGATCATTGGCCAGAACCCGACGCTGTTCCTGGCCATGAAAATGCTCGGTGCGGGGTACCTGGTCTATCTGGGCTACCAGTCGTTGACCAACACAACGCGCATCACCCTGGATGAGGGCGTATCAGGTGCGGGGCTGCTGGCTGCACTGCGCACGGGCTTTCTAACCAATGCCCTCAACCCCAAGACCATGCTTTTCGTGGTCAGCGCTTATACTCAGGTAGTCCAGCCCGGCAGCTCCCTGACGCTGAACTTCGCCTATGGCGCGTTCATGTCGTTGGCGCATTGGGCGTGGTTCAGCCTGGTGGCGGTATTCTTTTCCAGTGCAGCGTTGCGCCGGGCAATGATCGAGCGGCAACGCACGGTGGATCGCGTGTTGGGTGTGGTGCTGATTGGGCTCGGTCTGGCGCTGGCGGTGAGCGGCATACGCTGAGAGGAAGGGGTAGAACGTTTCTGCGGGCAAAAGAAAAGGGCCTACCTTGCGGTAAGCCCTTTTCAAGTTTGGTGGCTACACAGGGACTTGAACCCCGGACCCCAGCATTATGAATGCTATGCTCTAACCAACTGAGCTATGTAGCCGATGGCGCGCATTATTCTCTTGTGATGCCCCTGTGTCAACACTCATTTCAAAAAAAATTTACACGCTTTCAAAAACTTAGCGACCGACCCCGGTTCTAGCGCACGATCAGCCACTGCCCGAGTACACCAAATAGCTGCAATTGCTGTTCGGCAGCAAGTGACTCGAGGGTTTCACCCGCGCGGTCGAGGTTGAAGTCGCCCGTCACGCGTCGATAGGCGGCCTTTTCATCCATCCACCACACCCGCCGGCCCTGGAAGCCCGCCAGGCGCTCGATGACTTGCCCCAGAGGCATGTCGGTAGCGACCAGGTGCCCTGTGCGCCAGGTAGCAGCCGTCTTGGCATCGATTTCTTTTACCGGATTGATCCGCGCCTGCGTGAAGGTGACCCGTTCGCCTGCCGACACCATGCGTTGGTCGCTACCCTGCAGGATCATGGCTTTGCCATTAAGCACCACCAACTCGTCATGGTCGGCATGTCGCGCCAACATGAGGCGGGTGCCGAACACCTGAATGCGGGCCTCGTCCACCTGCACCTCCATGGCGCGGCCGTCGAGCATCACCTCCAGGTAGACCTGCCCCTGCACCAGATGTAACAGCCGGGTGCGCCCGCGCAGGTCGACGTTCATCGCACTCGCGCCATCCAGGTGCAGGGTCGAGCCGTCGGCCAGGCGCACGCTGCGCCGTTCGCCTGCATCGGTGTGCAATTCGCTGCCCAGGCGTTGCATCAACGGCCAGAACAGGTAGGCCAGCGCAGCCAGTACCAGCAGAAACAACAAGGCCAGCGCTTTGCCGAGGTGGCTGCGCCGTGCTCGGATCTGGCGCGGGCGAGGGCGCGCTGCCGGCGGTTGGAGTTTTTGCCAACAGGCTTCGAGCTCGGCGTAGGCATGCGCGTTGAGAGGGGCCTGGCACCAGCGGGCGAAGGCCTGGCGTTCGCGCTCATCGCAGCCAGGCTGGCGAAGGCGGGAGAACCATTCCAAGGCTTCCTGCTGAGGATCGGCCTGAATCTGCGTGGCGGGCATCGGGCTCATGGGGATGTACTCGCGAGAGGGCGGTTTCGCCTAACGATTACGGGGCAATGGGTGCGAAGATGCTAAATATATTGAGAACCATTTACAAGTACGTACTGACGGAGGGATAAAAAGGTAGCTATGTATCCATTTGTTTCCTGATAATCGGTGCCCAACCCAGCGGACGGAATCCAAACCCATGGCCACCAGCAGCACCTCCACCGCCAGCACCGGGTCGGCGAGCCAAGCCAACCCGTTGGTGATGCGTATCATCGCCTTTTGCGCCCTGGCGCATCTGATCAATGACCTTATCCAGTCGGTGCTGCCGGCGATCTATCCGATGCTCAAGGCCAACTATGACCTGAGCTTCGCCCAGATCGGCCTGATCACGCTGACGTTCCAGGTCACCGCATCGCTGCTGCAGCCCTGGGTCGGTTTCTTCACCGACCGCCGCCCCGCGCCGAACCTGCTTCCGCTGGGCACGTTGTGCACGCTGGTGGGCATCGTCATGCTGGCCTTCGTCGGCAGCTTCCCGATGATTTTGCTGGCCTCGGCGCTGGTGGGCATCGGCTCATCGACCTTCCACCCGGAAACCTCACGCATTGCGCGCCTGGCTTCGGGCGGGCGGTTTGGCCTGGCACAGTCGACCTTCCAGGTCGGCGGCAACGCCGGTTCCGCCTTTGGCCCCCTGCTGGCGGCCGCCATCGTCATTCCCTTTGGCCAGACCCACGTGGCCTGGTTCGGCGTGGCGGGCCTGTTCTTCTTCGCCGTGACGTTGATGCTGCGCCGCTGGTACAAGGAGCACCTCAACCAGGCCAAGGCGCGCAAGGCGGTACAAGCCACCCATGGCATTTCGCGTCAGCGAGTGATTGCTGCGTTGATCGTGCTGGGCCTGCTGGTGTTCTCCAAGTACTTCTACATGGCCAGTTTCACCAGTTATTTCACCTTCTACCTGATCGAGAAGTTTGGCCTGTCAGTGGCCAGCTCGCAATTGCACCTGTTCCTGTTCCTCGGTGCGGTGGCTGCGGGCACGTTCTTCGGTGGCCCGATCGGTGACCGTATCGGGCGCAAGGCGGTGATCTGGTTCTCGATCCTGGGTGTGGCGCCGTTCACCCTGGTGCTGCCGTACGCCGACCTGTTCTGGACCACAGTCCTGAGCGTGGTGATCGGCTTCATCCTGGCGTCGGCGTTTTCGGCGATTGTGGTGTATGCCCAGGAGCTGGTGCCGGGGAGCGTGGGCATGATTGCCGGGATCTTCTTCGGCCTGATGTTCGGCTTTGGTGGGATTGGCGCGGCGCTGCTGGGGTACCTGGCGGACTTGCGCGGTATCGAGTACGTGTACGGTCTGTGCTCGTTCCTGCCATTGTTCGGGTTGTTGGCGGTGTTTCTGCCCAATACCGGTAAGCGCTGAGCCGGTCGGGGCCGTGCCGCGGCCCCGGCAATTGACGACACACCGGGCATGGCCTAGAGTGCCGCCTCGTTCCCCCACCTGCGTAGTAGCCAAAGCAATGCGCCGTACACAGTCCCTCCCACATGCTCGCCAGCCTGCCCTCCAGGCCATGCGTCGCGCGTGGCCGAGCGATACGGTGCTCAAGCGTCGCCGCAGCGTGCTGTTTGCCTTCACCTTCTCGCCACACCGCATCCTGAACTGACCTGCGCCTCTGCGTCGTCCGCCGTCCCGGCGTGCGCGTGGGCGCCTGTATCTATGCGTCTTTTCAGTTTTGCTGGGAGTGGTACATGAACATGCGTTTGCTGGCGGGCCTTCTGTTCGCCGTGTCGGTCGTTGGCTTCAGCTTGGGGGCCAGCCTGCCGCTGGTATCGTTGCGCCTACATGAGGCCGGGGCGGGTACCCTGGAAATCGGCATCATCTCGGCCATCCCTGCGGCGGGCATGATGCTCTCGGCGTTCATGGTCGACGCCTGCTGCCGGCTGCTGACCCGACGCACCATCTACCTGCTGTGCTTCAGCCTGTGTACCGTCAGCATCGCCTTGCTGGAGTCGGCGTTCAGCTCGATCTGGCTACTGGCTGTGTTGCGCCTTGGCTTGGGGATCGGCATGGGGATCGCGATCATCCTCGGCGAATCGTGGGTCAACGAACTGTGCCCGGACCATAACCGCGGCAAGATCATGGCCCTGTATGCCACCAGCTTCACCGGTTTCCAGGTGCTTGGGCCCGCGATGCTCGCGGTGTTTGGCGCCAACAGCCCGTGGATTACCGGCGTGGTCACGCTCTGTTATGGCCTGGCCCTGCTGTGCATTTTGTTCACGGTGCCCAACGACCGTGTGGCCCATGGCGATGAAGGCGAGAAAAGTTTCGGCCTGGCAGGCTTCTTCCGCGTAGCGCCGGCCCTGTGCGTGGCCGTGCTGTTCTTCTCGTTCTTCGACGCTGTGGTGCTGTCGCTGTTGCCGGTGTATGCCACCAGCCACGGCTTTGCCGTGGGCGTGGCGGCGCTGATGGTGACCGTGGTGTTTGCCGGTGACATGGTGTTCCAACTGCCCCTGGGCTGGTTGGCCGACCGGGTCGAGCGCACCGGGCTGCACCTGGTGTGCGGGCTGGTGGCGATGGCGATCGGTATCGCCTTGCCGTGGCTGCTGCAGATGACTTGGCTGCTGTGGCCTCTACTGGTGGTGCTGGGCGCGGTGGCAGGGGGTATCTACACCCTGGCGCTGGTGCTGATCGGGCAACGGTTCAAGGGCCAGGACCTGGTGACCGCCAATGCCAGCGTCGGCTTGCTGTGGGGTGTGGGCAGTTTGGTCGGGCCGCTGGTCAGCGGTGCGGCGATGGATGTGGCGCCGCACGGCTTGCCGATGGCGCTGGCGATCATGGCTGGGCTGTTCGTGTGCTTTGCGCGGCAGTCGTATCGGCGGGCGGGGAAGCTGCGGGCATTGGCGGACTGAAGACGCTTGTTGCCACTGCCGGCGCTTTCGCCGGCAGTGGGTTCACCCGCGATGAAGCCTGGATCAGAAACTGCCGCGCAAGGTTACCGACACATTGCGCGGGTCACCCCAGTAATACCCGGTCGGCGTTGGCGCCACCTGGCGGTAGTACTTCTTGTCGAAGACGTTGTTGGCATTGAGCTGCAACGAGTAGTGCTCGTTGAACCGATAGTTGACCATGGCGTTGTACACCGCATATCCCGCCTGTGATGCCTCGGCGCTGCCGCTGCGGTTGTAGATATCGCTCTGCGCCTGCACGCCGCCGCCGAGGGTCCAGGCTTCCAGTTCCCCGGGCAGGCGATAGCTGGTGAACAGGCGCAGCATGCGCTTGGGGTCGGTGGTGCGGATGGCATTGCCGGTATTGGTGTTGGTGTCCTTGAGGTACTCGGTGGTGTTGTAGGTATAGCCACCGGTCACGTTCCAGCCCGGCAGCACTTCGCCGGAAATCTCCAGTTCGAAACCCTGGCTGCGGTTCTTGCCGGCCGCGACCTTGCAATAGCCCGAGGTGTAGTTGGGCAGGCAGGGGTTGGGGCCGCTCACGTCATCCAGCGGGTTGCCCACCTGGTAGATGCGAAAGAACGCTAGCGAGGCGTTCAGCCGCCCCTCGTAGAACTCACCCTTGATACCCGTCTCGTAGGCCTCGCCGGTGACGGGCTCAAGCACCGAGCCGCTGACGTCGGTAGCGGTTTGCGGGTTGAAGATTTCGGTGTAGCTGGCGTAGGTGCTGAAGGTGTCGTTGAGGTCGTAGATCAGCGCCGCGTAGGGCACGATCTTGTTGTCGACGCTGAACGTGCCGTTGGACCGGGTGTTGTTTTCTTGTTCGTAGTCATACCAGTTGGCCCGGGCGCCGATGATCGCGGTGAGCGGGTCGGCCAGGGAAATGCGCCAAGTGGCGTAGGCACCTTCTTGGGTCGTGCGCGTGCGCACCGGGTGGGCAGTGATGTCGATGTGCGGTTCGGGCAGGCTGCTCTTTGGGTCCCATTCGCGGATGTCGAACACCCCGGAGTTCACGAAGTTGGTGGCCGAAGCGTAAGAGTCGTTACGGATGCGCTCGACGCCGAGCATCAGTTCGTGGGTGCGGCCCAGCAGGTCGAACGGCCCGTTCAAGGTAGCGCTCAGGTTGTTCTGCAGGCTTTCGCCACCATCGCCCTCGGTGACCTGGTAGTTCATCAGGTAAGGGTTGTTGGTCGGGTTGGCGGCGCCGGTGGCGCGGCTGAAGTAGGTCTGCTTGAAACCGTTGTCATCGAGCTTGAAATGCGTGCGCTGGGCCATCAGCTTGAGCTTCCAGTCGTTGTCGAAGCGGTGCTCCAGCTCGGCGAAGGTCTGCAGGTTGCTGCGGTCCCAACGGTTCCAGTCGGCGCCCAGGTACGTGCTGCGGCCCAGCGGCAGGGGCGAACCATCATAGTCGGCGGGTAGGTTGCCCCAGGCGCCGGTGGCATCGAGTTTGGTCCATTCCAGGCCGGTGGTCAGGGTGGTGCTGTCATTCAGGTCGAAGGCCAGCACGCCGTAGAACACTTCCTTGCGTTCCATGCGCGAGTCCTGAAAGTGGTCCTTGTCATCGTGCACCGCAATCACGCGGCCACGCACATTGCCGGTCTCTGTCAGCGGGCCGGAGATATCGGCGACATAGCGCTGGGCGTCCCAGGAGCCGAGGGTAACGCTGCCTTCGCCCTGGAATTCGTACGCCGGCCGCTTGCGCACCAGGTTGACGGTGCCGGACGGGTTGCCCGCGCCACGGATCATGCCGGTGGCGCCGCGCAGGATTTCGGCGCGGTCGATGATGGCCGAATCGCTCTGGATGAACGAGCCACCCCCGCTGCTTTGCACCACGGTGGCGCCGTCGTACTGGATGGCATCGATCGCGTAGCCGCGCGAGTAGTACTGCACGCGCTCACTGTCAGTGAGGTTGACCACCACGCCAGGGGTCTGTTCGAGCAGGCTGGTGAGGTTGGTGATGTTCTGGTCGTCGATGCGCTGGCGGGTGACCACCGTCACTGACTGCGGGGTATGGCGGATGCTCTGTGCGGTCTTGCCGATGGTGACCGCGCCAGTGGTGTAAGAGCCGGTGTTCTCGGTGGTTTCGCCCAGGCGGTTGCTGGAGATGCTGGTGGCTCCTAGCTCCAGCGCACCGCCGGCGTCCACCGCAGGGATCAACAGAAAGCTGTTGTCGCCCTCCTGTTGCACCTGCACAGCACTGCCCTGGAGCAGGATGGACAGCGCCTGGGCACTTTCGTGGCGGCCCTGCACGCCCCGGGTGGTCTTGCCTTGCAGGCTGTTCGCATCGAACGACAGGTTCAGGCCGCCTTGCCTGGCCAGCTGGTCCAGCGCGGTGGCCAAGGGGCCGGGTGCAATGTGCCAGTCGATTTGCTGATGCTGGCTGGCAGGTGCGGCCATGGCCTGCGCGGGCAGTGCGCAGGCGCTGCCCAGGCCAAGGCCGAACACGGCGGCGCGCACGGCATGGCGCAGCCTGTCATTGCGGGGGGAACACGGGTGAATCATGGACCGCTCCTGAAGGTTTCGTAGACCACTTTTCGGGCTTTGTTCCTTCAGGCCGGACGAGAATGAGATTCCACCTCATTCTTTTTTGATATTTTCAGGCCGCGCCGATGCTGACCCAATAGCGCGTGCGGTAGTCAATGCGAACCGGCAGGCTGCGCGCAAGCAACTGCAGGATCTGCCCGGTGTCACCCAGTTGATAGGTGCCGGAGACTTTCAGCCCGGCCACTTCAGGGGCGCAGCGCAGCAGGCCCGGGCGATAGCGCGACAGTTCGGCGGCGAATTCACCCAGGGGCATCTGTTGCACGCTGAGCACCCCGTCGGTCCAACCCCAGGGGTCGCCATGCACGCTGGCCTGTTGATAGGAGCCGTTGGCCGATACCTGCAGTATCTCGCCGGGGCCTACCAGGCGGGGCGAAGCCGAGGCGGGGAACAGCGTGACTTCGCCGCGGCGCACGGCCAGCAGCAAACCTTGATCGTTCTCACGCAGCAGCAGTTGGCCGTCAGTGGTGCCGAGGGCGCCGACACGCGTGGCGATACGGAACAGCCGGTTGTCGTCAGCGTTTACGTCCAGGCTTACTTCACCCCGCAGCAGGGCCAGTTCGCGTTGATCGGCGCTGTAGCGCAGGTCGATGGCGCTGGCTGTATTGAGCTGAAGCCGGCTGCCATCGCTGCCCTGCAACTGGCGGCGCTCGCCAGTGGCGGTGCTGCTATCGGCCATCAGGCCCGACAACCCCAAGGGCTCACGCGCGGCCCAGCCGAGGCTGCCACCGGCCGCCAGTACCGCCAGCAGCTTGAGGTGGTCACGCCGGTTCATACGCTGGCGCTGGCTGCCTTCCAGGGTACGCTGGCTCAGCCCGCTGGGCAGCCCGGCCAACTCGTCACTTAAGCTGCTGACGCGCTGCCAGGCCTGCGCATTATGCGGGTGGCGGCCCAGACATTGCTGGAACTGCTGCTCAGTAGCCGGGCTTGGGGTATCGAAGCGCAGCTTTACCAGCCATTCGATGGCCTGGTCGACCTGGGCCTGCGCTGGCGCGCGATCAGGGCTCGGCATAGCGCAACCGGTAGCAGACGCCCAGGGCCTTGGCCAGGTCGCGTTCGATGGTGGCCCGCGACACTTCGAGGCGCAGGGCAATTTGCGGGATGCTCAGGCCATCGAGCTGAGCCAGCAGAAAGGCCTGGCGCACCCTCGGCTTGAGCTGCAGCAACGCACGGTCGAGGCGTTCGAGGGTATCGAGAATGAGCAGCCGATGTTCTTCACTGGGTACTTCGCCTTCGGGCAGGTGGGCCAGGCTTTCCTGATAGGCTCGCTCCAGTGCGCGGCGGCGGAACTGGTCGATCATCAGCCCCCGGGCAATGCTGCTGAGGTACGCGCGTGGCTCCTTGAGCGGCGAAACCTGGCGTGCGCGCAGCAGGCGCACGAAGGTGTCTTGCGCCAGGTCCGCGGCATGCTCCTGGCAGCCGACCCGGCTGCGCAGCCAGCCACGAAGCCAGGCGTGGTGGGCCTGATAAAGCAGGGCGACCTCGGCCGGCTTGAGCGTGTCGTTGATCTGCATCGTTGCGAAAGCCTGGTCCCTTGGATGGAACATATACGACTGTGAATAGTTCTCAATTCTATGCGCGGATGATGGCCCTGAGCAACGGTAAGCCCGGAATTAGCCGCGCAAGATCCGGCGTTTCGCAGGCATGCGGGTGGGTTAAGCTGGACCTGCACTGAACCCATTGGAGCGCTGGATGATCCTGACCGACCTCTCGCCCGAAGCCTACCGCGAGGCCGCCGACCACCTCGCCGCGCTGGACCCTGACTGGGCACGGCACATTGCTGCGACCGGGCCTTGTCTGCACCGGGCGACACCTGGGCGCGAGCCCTATGAGGCGCTGGTGCGGGCAATTGCCTATCAGCAACTGCACGCCCGCGCGGCCGAAGCGATTCTAGGGCGATTGCTGGCGCTGTTTCCTGGCCAAGGGTTCCCCACGCCGCAGCAGTTGCTGGCAGTGGCGCCGCAAACGCTGCGCGCCTGTGGTTTTTCAGCGAGCAAGCTGGCCACCCTGCAGGGGGTGGCCCAGGCGACACGGGACGGTGCAGTGCCCTGTCGGGAAGACGCGTTGGCGATGACGGACGATGCCTTGATCGAGCGCCTGGTCGCGTTGCGCGGCGTGGGGCGTTGGACGGTGGAAATGTTGTTGATCTACAGCCTGGAGCGATCGGATATCTTGCCGGTGGACGATTTTGGCGTACGTGAGGGGTATCGCCGGCTCAAGGGGCTGGAAAAGGCACCGACGCCAGCGCAGATGCGTTCACTGGGGGGTGGGTGGCGTCCCTATCGGACAGTGGCGGCCTGGTACCTGTGGCGGGCCTGAGCCCTCCATCAGGCTTTAAGTTATTCCAAGCACCTGTGGAAGCGGGCTGCCGCGAAACAGCCGGCCCAGACCAGACAAGCAGATGAGGCATACCCCAATGACCCCCTACAGCACCGATGACCAACGCTGGCAAGCCGTTCAGACCCGCGACACCGCAGCCGCAGGCCACTTCGTCTACGCCGTGCGCACCACTGGGGTGTACTGCCAACCCGGCTGCACCTCACGCATGGCCAAACGCGAGAATGTCGAATTCTTCGCCCAGGCCACCGCTGCCGAAGCCGCCGGCTATCGCCCGTGCCGGCGTTGCCTGAGCACGCCGGTCGTCAATCGCCGCAGCGAGCTGGTCGCCCGGGCCTGCCGCCTGCTCGAAAGCAGCGACACCCCTCCCAGCCTCGACCAACTTGGCGCGCAACTGGCCGTCAGCCCGTTTCACCTGCACCGGCTGTTCAAGGCCGAAACCGGCCTCACGCCCAAGGCCTACGCCACGGCCTTGGGCGCCCGCCGCCTGCGCGAACGGCTGGGCGATGGGCAACGCTCGGTGACCGATGCCATCTATGACGCCGGTTACAACTCCAACAGCCGTTTCTACGAAAGCGCCGACCAGCGGCTGGGTATGCGCCCACGCCAATACCGCGCCGGTGGCGCGGGCGCGACCATTCACTTCGCCGTTGGTCAGTGTTCTCTGGGCGCAATCCTGGTGGCCCAGAGCGAAAAAGGCATCTGCTCGATTCTGCTGGGCGATGAACCCCAAGCGCTGCTTGAGCAGTTGCAGGACCAGTTCCCCAAGGCCCGGCTGATCGGTGGCGATGCCGCGTACGAACGCCTGGTTGCCGAGGTGGTGGGCTTTGTCGAAGCACCCGCACTTGGCCTGGACCTGCCCTTGGATGTGCAGGGTACGGCCTTTCAGGAGCGGGTCTGGCAAGCATTGCGCGAAGTGCCGGTGGGCAGCCGGGTGAGCTACACCGAGATCGCTGAACGTATCGGTGCCCCCAAAGCCGTGCGCGCCGTGGCCATGGCCTGCGCGGCTAACCGCATTGCCGTGGCCATTCCGTGTCACCGCGTGGTGCGCCGTGACGGTGACATCAGCGGCTACCGCTGGGGTGTGGAGCGCAAGCGGCAATTGTTGGCGCGAGAAACGGCACTCTCCTGATTGCCTCAAGCCGCGTAGAATCCACCGCCAAATCGAAGTGCAAAGAGGAACATTCGATGAGGCGTGTCAGCCTTGCCCGTTTTTACCTGGGTGTAATGGCCCTGATGCTGGCGCTCGCTGCGCCGGCGTGGTCGGCTTCTGCGCCGGTGTCCAGCCTGGCCGCCGCTGAGCTGCCCGTGCTGGACGAGAATGCCAGCATCGAGCAGTTGAGCGATCGTCTGGACCAGATTCGTCAAGGGGTGACCAGCAACGCCAACGACGACTTGTTGTCGCAGTTGCGCCTGGCTGCCGTACAGGTCCAGCGCCAGGCCGATGCATTGAGTGCCCTGCGCACGGCCGACGTGGACAAACTTGACGACAAGCTCAAGGTCATCGGCCCGGTGCAGCCGGACGAAGCCGCCAGCCTCACCTCGCAGCGCAAGCAGCTGGAAGCCGAGAAGAAGGCCCTGCTCGCCGAGCAGGAACAGGCCAGCAAGCTGACCCAGTCGGCGCGCGACCTGTCCACCCAGATCGTCAACCTGCGCCGCAGCCAGTTCAACTCACAGGTCACCAGCCGTGCAGCCAGCCCCCTGAGCCCGGCCTTCTGGCAGTCATTGATCCGCCCGACCGATGAAGACGTGCTGCGCCTGCGCGATTTGCGTGGCGAGGCGGCCGATGCCGTCGCCAGTGCCTTCAGCGCCGAGCACCGCTGGTTCTTCATCACAAGCCTGGTGGCAGCGATCCTGGTCTGGACGCTGGCTCGCCGGGTACTGGAGCGCTTGCTCGCCGATGCCATGATTCGCTGGTTGCCCGAAGGCCGTTTGCGCCGTAGCGCGTTGGCATTGGGGGTGAGCCTGGCCACCCTGGGCACCATTGCCGGCTCCGTGGCGCTGTTGCGGTGGGGCCTGGAGAGCAGCGCGCAGCTGGGGTCCGATATTGCCAGCCTGACCAATCACTTCCTCACACTGGTTGTGTTCAGCGCCTTCATCACCGGCCTGGGCCGCGCCATGCTGATGCTGCAGCGCCCGTCCTGGCGCCTGCCTCCGATCCACGACGAGGTGGCCAGCGCCCTGGGCTGGTTCCCCAAGCTACTGGCCTTGGCGCTGATGGTGATGCTGACCATGGAGCGCATCAACAGCGTGATCGGCACCAGCCTGGCGCTGACCGTGGCCACCAACGGGCTGACGGCACTGGTGGTGACGGCGATTTTCTCCAGCGCGCTGATTCGCTACCGCCGTACCTTGCGCAAGCACGACCTGGAGCGCCCGACCGGCATGGCCGGGTTGATCCCGTTCGTGATCGTGGTCTGGGTCGGGCTGATCGTGCTGACCCTGCTCACCGGCTACCTGACCCTGGCGTATTTCCTCACGGCCAAGCTGCTTTGGATCAGCGTGGTCGCCACCTGCGCCTACCTGCTGATCACCTTCCTGGGCGATCTGTGTGAAACACTGCTGTCACCGCGCCAGCCCGGCGGCTTGGCCCTGGCCTCGACACTGGGCCTGGCGCCACGTCACCAGGCTCAGGCCAGCACCATATTGGCCGGCATTGGCCGCACGGTGCTGCTGTTCCTGGCGGTGCTGCTGGCACTGATGCCTTCGGGCACCAGCCCCGGTGAGCTGCTGCTCAGCCTGGGTGACTGGGACGGCACCGGTGGCAAGGTGCTGGGCAACCTGAACATCGTGCCGCAAGACATCCTGTTGGCCGTGGCGATGTTCTTCGGCGGCCTGTTCGGCATTCGGGTACTCAAGCGCTGGCTGAGCGAGCGCCTGCTGCCGGAAACCGACATGGACGCCGGCATGCGTGCCTCGCTGGTGACCCTGGTCGGTTACCTGGGCTTCCTGTTCCTGGCCATGCTGGTGATGTCGACCTTGCGCATCAACCTGACCAGCCTGACCTGGGTGGTCAGTGCGTTGTCGGTGGGTATCGGTTTTGGCTTGCAGCAGATCGTGCAGAACTTCATCTCCGGCCTGATCCTGCTCACCGAGCGCCCGGTCAAGGTGGGTGACTGGGTGAGCCTGGCCGGGGTGGAGGGGGACATTCGCCGGATCAACGTGCGTGCCACCGAGATCCAGATGTCCGACCGCTCCACGGTGATTGTGCCCAACTCGCAGTTCATTTCGCAGAACGTGCGCAACGTCACCATGGGCAACGCCCTGGGCGTGGTCGGCATCAGCCTGACCTTGCCGCTGGAGACGGACGCCAATCGGGTACGTGAGCTATTGCTGGCCGCTTATCACGAGCATGAGTCGATCCTGGATGCGCCGGCGCCGTCGGTGAGCTTCAAGGACCTGACGGCCAATGGCATGGTGATCAGTGTCAGCGGTTATGTGGCGGGACCGCGGCAGGTATCGGGCGCGCGTAGCGACCTGTTGTTCACCATCCTGGGGCGGCTGCGCGACGAAGGTATTGCTCTGTCGTCGCCGCAGAGCATGGTGCTGGTGCAGGAAGGTTCGCGCCCGGCTGACGAGACGGTGTGAACCCCACCCCAGGTAGCGTGGCAGGTTACCTGGGGGAGCGATTGTCTCAACTACCAGACGCTTACGCACTTCATGTGGGAGCGGGCTTGCCCCGCCTTAGCTGATCAGCCCAAGCAGCGGGTCACATGCTTGACCGAGAGGTAGCCCGACAACCCCCAAGGCCCAAGCCCACGCCCAATCCCGCTGCCCTTGTTGCCCCCCCACGACGTCTCGACGAACACCGCCTGCACCGAGTTGATCCACACATGCCCGACTTCCAGCGCATCGGCCACACGCTCCGCGCGCTCCAGGTCAGCCGAGCAAACCGTGGCGACCAGGCCAAACCGGCTGTCGTTGGCTTCAGCAATCGCTTGCGCTTCAGTCGAAAAGCGCCGCGCGCACAGCACCGGGCCGAAGATTTCCTCGGTCCACAAACGGCTGTCCACCGGCACATCGGTGTACAGCGTCGGGCTGACGAACCAACCTTCGCGGTCCAGTGCCTTGCCTCCGGCCAGGCACCGCAAGCCTTCTTCACGGGCGGTCGCGAAGTAGCTGGCGACTTTCAGCCATTGCGCCTGGCTGGTCAGTGGCCCCATGTCCACTTCTGCGCTCGACGGGTTACCGACGCGCAGCTGTTCCAGCGCTTGCTGCAGGCGCGGCAGCAACGCGTCGGCGATACCCTCCTGTACCAGCAGGCGTGAAGTCGCCGAGCACATCTGCCCGGCGTTCCAGGTAAAACCGGCGACGATCCACTCCACCGCCTGGTCGACATCGCAATCATCGAACACCACGATTGCCGACTTGCCGCCCAGTTCCAGGGTCACAGGACGGCATTGCGCTGCCGCACTGCGCATCACCTGGCTGCCGACGCTGTTGCTGCCGGTGAACGACAGTTTGTCCAGGCCGCTGTGGCTGCTCAGCGCGGCACCGGTTTCAGCCTTGCCGTTGACGATGTTCAACACCCCTGCGGGCAGGCCAAGGGTCTCGGCAATCTGGCCATAGGCCTGTTCGATCAACGGCGTCACTTCCGACGGTTTGAGCACCACGGTGCAGCCTGCCGCCAAGGCTGGGGCGAGTTTCCAGGCGCTGGTCACCAGCGGGAAATTCCACGGCACGATCAGGCCGACCACGCCAACTGGCTCCAGGCGGGTGCGTGCGGTAAAGCCCGGTGCGGCCAGGGGCACGTCGCAATTCTTCTGTGGCAGTTGTTCGGCCAGGTCGGCGTAATAGACGAAGGTGGCCACAGCGTCGTCCAGGTCGATCTCGGCCTCGTGGCGTGGCTTGCCATTGTTGCGCATCTGCAAGGCGATCAATGCCTCACGGCGTTGCCCCAATTGGTCGGCGAAACCGCGCAAGTAGCGCGCGCGCGCGCTGGCGCTGACCTGTTTCCAGGCGGGCAGGGCCTCGCGCGCTGCGGCCACGGCCTGGTCCACCTGGGCAACGCTGGCGGCCATCAATTCGGCAAAGGGTTGACCCAGCGAAGGGTCGTTGACGGTAATGCAGTCGCTGCCCAGGCCTTCGACCCAGCGGCCAGCGATGTAATGGGAAGTGGTCATGGTCGGTATCCAGTCAGGCCATCTCGACAGCTACCATCACCGGCGTGTGCGGGCACTGTTGCCGCACGCCCCGCAGTGGCTGGTCCACGGAAATGGTCTCAGGGTTATTGTGATTGTGGTGAAGCGATTCTGGTGGGGGTGGGCAAGGGGAAAAATCGCTGCGGGGAAATAATTAGTTCAGGAATTTGTAAACCAACGGTACTACCTCCTGCGCCCTCTACCGCTGCAGGGACCGTTGTCATCGAACTGCAACTTACATCCCGCAACATTTCTGCCATCCACCCCAGTGCCTCATTGCGAGTTCGAATGGGTCATCACGCGCTGCACCCTCAACAGGACCATGACCTGTTCGGCCTGCTCTACGCTTTTGCCTTTCGTCCTGGCCAGCCCGGCCGTGAGATCGACTCGGCCCAGGCCTTGCGCACGCTCAGCGAGCCGGCAGACCCAGACGAATTCCTCTGGCTGCACCTCAACCTTGCCCATGCCGCCTGCGAGCGCTGGTTGCGTGCCCACCTGGCACTACCGGAAGCTTTCTTCGAGACGCTGCGTGAGGGCTCGCGCTCCACGCGCATCGAACACGCCGATTCGGCCCTGCTGGCGGTGGTCAACGACGTGGTGTTCAACTTCGGCCTGGTGTCATCGGATGTGTCCACGCTGTGGGCGTGCGCCAGCAGCCGGCTGCTGGTCAGTGCGCGGCTGCAGCCGCTGCATTCGGTGGACAAGCTGCGCTCATCGGTCAAGAAGGGCGAATGCTTTCATTCGCCCATCGAGTTGCTGGTCCATCTGCTACGCGACCAAGGCGACGTGCTGACCCAGATCGTGCGCGAGACCACCAGCAGCGTCGACCGTATCGAGGACCAGTTGCTGTCGCAACGCCTGAGCGACAACCGCGCCGAACTGAGCAGCATGCGCCGCGTGCTGGTGCGCCTCCAGCGCCTGTTGGCGTTGGAGCCTGGTGCGTTGCTGCGGCTGCTAAACCGCCCGCCTGAGTGGTTGCAGGAGCAGGACATGCGCCAACTGCGCTCAGCCACTGAAGAGTTCACCCTGGTGATCAGCGACCTCACCACCCTGGGTGAGCGGATCAAACTGTTGCAGGAAGAAATCGCGGCCAAGCTCAACGAGCAGACCAACCGCACGCTGTTCACCCTGACGGTGGTGACCGTGCTGGCGCTGCCCATCAACATCATTGCTGGCTTTTTTGGCATGAACGTCGGTGGCGTACCGCTGGCGGACGACCCACACGGCTTCTGGGTGCTGGTGGCATTGGTGGCGACATTCACCGTGCTTGCAGGGCGCTGGGCCTTCGGCAAGCGCCGCGAGTATTGACGCCCCGACCGACTGACGGTCTTTCCCTTACCCCATCCTTGCCTACGCTGATACTCCTAACCCGCGCAAGCAAGGAGATCGGTCATGGCTTTCCAATACAAACGTCTGGACAAGAACAACGCTGCGGTCCTGCTGGTCGATCACCAGGCCGGCCTGCTGTCGCTGGTTCGAGATATCGACCCCGACCGCTTCAAGAACAACGTGCTGGCCCTGGC
The DNA here is from genome assembly GCF_001320525.1 of Pseudomonas sp. NBRC 111131. Lineage (NCBI taxonomy): Bacteria > Pseudomonadati > Pseudomonadota > Gammaproteobacteria > Pseudomonadales > Pseudomonadaceae > Pseudomonas > Pseudomonas sp. NBRC 111131. Next base: position 105,665 of record NZ_BCBH01000006.1, read on the forward strand.
TGACCTGGCCCAGTACTTCAAACTGCCGACCATTCTCACCACCAGTTTCGAAACCGGCCCTAACGGCCCGCTGGTGCCCGAACTCAAGGCGCAATTCCCCGACGCCCCGTACATCGCCCGGCCCGGCAACATCAACGCCTGGGACAACGAAGACTTCGTCAAGGCGGTGAAGGCAACCGGTAAGAAGCAGTTGCTGATTGCCGGGGTGGTGACCGAAGTGTGTGTGGCCTTCCCGGCATTGTCGGCGCTGGAGGAGGGCTTTGAGGTGTTCGTGGTCACCGATGCCTCTGGCACGTTCAACGCGCTGACCCGCGATTCGGCCTGGCGGCGCATGGAGGCTGCCGGGGCGCAACTGATGACCTGGTTTGGCGTGGCCTGCGAACTGCACCGTGACTGGCGTAACGATATCGAGGGGCTGGGGACGTTGTTCTCCAACCACCTGCCGGACTACCGCAACCTGATGACCAGCTACAACACGCTGGCGAAGTAAATGGGCCGGGATCGACCATACTGATTGTTCATTTGCCCTCAGGAGCGCGTCATGGCAAAGCCGTCCAGGAAAAAGGACCAGCAAGCACCCGTAGAGAAGTTGGGCGGCAAGGCGTACGAGAAGCAACTCAAGAGCCTGCATGTGGAGTTGGTAAAACTGCAGGAGTGGGTCGTGGCCAAAGGCCTGAAGGTATGCATCCTGTTCGAGGGCCGCGACGGTGCCGGCAAGGGTGGCACCATCAAGGCCATCACCGAGCGGGTCAGCCCACGGGTGTTCCGGGTGGTGGCGTTGCCGGCGCCTACCGAGCGGGAAAAGACCCAGATGTACGCCCAGCGTTACCTCAACCACCTGCCGGCCGCCGGCGAAGTGGTGATCTTCGACCGCAGTTGGTACAACCGTGCTGGCGTGGAGCGGGTGATGGGCTTTTGCACCGAGGAGCAGGCCAGCAAATTCCTCACCGTAGTGCCGTTGCTGGAAAAATTGATGGTCGAGTCGGGGATCATCCTCGTCAAATACTGGCTGGAAGTCAGCGCCGAGGAGCAGACCCGGCGCCTGCAGGACCGCATCAACGATGGCCGCAAGCTGTGGAAGCTGTCGCCCATGGACCTCAAGTCCTACGGCCGCTGGGATGACTACACCCGTGCCCGCGACGAGATGTTCGCCGCGTCCGACTCATCCTGGGCGCCCTGGTTTCTGGCCCACTCCAACGATAAACGCCGTGCCCGGCTGAACATCATCAGCCACCTGCTGACACGCGTGCCGTACAAGGACGTTACCCGCGACGAGGTGGTCAAACTGCCCAAGCGCGGCAAGATCGGCAAGTACAAGGCTGTCGCCTACCCGTTCAAGGTGGTTGAAGAGCGCTTCTGAGCCTTTGCCAGGGCGTTTCAGCCTAACGGTACCCGGTTTGCATTTGAGAACGGCGCCTGCCCTGCAGGCGCGGGTTCACCCAGGCCAACCGTTAGCCAAGGCTGGCAGCACTGCTCGGCGTGGCAGTGCGGCCCAGACGCGCATCCAGGCTCAATGGCCCTGCACCAAAGAACACGATCTGCAGCAACCCGCCCGCCATCATCACGTTTTTCAGGAAGTGGATCATCTGGTTCTGGTCGGCGAAATCGTGGTGGAAGAACACCGCGGCGATCACGCTGAACACGGCCAGGGCCAGGGCCACTGCACGGGTGCGGTATCCGGCGATCAGCAGCAGGCCACCACCGGCCTCAATCAGGAGGGCGGCAAGGTAGGCCAGGCCCGGCGCGGGCAGGCCAACCGAGGCGATGTAGCCGACGGTGGCATCATGGGCGGCCAGTTTGCCAAGCCCGCTCATGAAGAAGGGCAGGCCTATCAGCACACGGCCCAGCAGTGGAAGGTAGTGGTAACGGTTCATGGTGTTCTCCTGTTCGGTGGACTGAGAGGTAGGAAACTCAGCCGGCGTCCACCATCACCAGCTCGGAATCTTCAAGGGCGTGAATGTGGATGGCGCACGCGTCGGTGATGGCCACGCCATCCAGTGCACCCACCGCTTGGCCATCGACTTCGATTCGCCCGGAGGCCACCACCAGGTAGGCCTGGCGTGCGGTGTCGAGCGGCTGCCGCAGTTGTTCGCCCCGCTGCAGCGTGGCGGCCAGCAGGCGGGCATCTGCGCGCAGCGGCAAGGCCTCGCGATCTTCGCCAAAGCCGCTGGCCAGTACGGCGAAGCGCCCGGCTTTGTCAGCCTTGGGGAAGCGCCGTGTGGCCCAGCGTGGCGCCTCACCGCGGGTGCGCGGCAGCAACCAGATCTGGTACAGCCTGAGGGGGCCCTCGCCCTGGTTGAACTCGGTGTGGCGGATGCCACTGCCGGCGCTGACCACCTGCACGTCCCCGGCATGCAGGCTGCCTTGTTCACCCAGGCTGTCGCGGTGGCCGAGGATGCCCTGACGGACGTAGGTCACGATTTCCATGTCCTGGTGGCCATGCATCGGGAAGCCGTGCCCCGGCGCTATCTCGTCATCGTTCCACACCACCAGCGGCCCCAGTGCGCTGTGCGCGGGGTTGCCGTCGGCACTGACAATGAAGTGGTACTTGGCCTGCAGCCAGCCATGATCAGCGCTATCCAGTGAGGTCCAGCGACGATGGGTGAGCATGGGCAGCGCCTCGTTGATTGAGTGAGGATGCATGCTAAATACGCAATGAGTTCTGTGATATCTCCATATTGGCAAGGTATCGTTGTTCTAATCGCAACGATTAAGACGGGCCCTTCCATGAAACAGATCACCGACCTCAATGACCTGCGGCTGTTCGTCCAGGTGGTCGATCACGGCAGTTTCACCGCTGCAGCCCGTAGCCTGGGGGCGCAAACCTCCAAGCTCAGCCGGCGTATCCGCGCACTGGAGGAGGAACTGGGTGTGCGCTTGCTCAACCGCACCAGCCGCAGCCTGTCGCTGACCGAGACTGGGCGACAGTTCTATCAGCATTGCGCTGCGCTGGTGGCTGAAGCCCAGGCGGCCAAGGGCCTGGTGGAACAGACGCGCACCCAGCCGCAAGGGGCGGTGCGCATCAGTTGCCCCGGGGGGCTGCTCAGTTCCGGGATCGGCGAGATCCTTGCCGAGTACCTGGAGGCCAACCCGCAGGTTCAGGTCCTGCTCGATGCCACCAACCGCCGTGTGGATGTGGTCGAGGAAGGACTGGACCTGGCGATTCGGGTGCGTGTGCCGCCGCTGGAAAACACCGACCTGGCTGTTCGGCCGCTGGGTCATTCAGTTCGCATTCTGGTCGCCAGTCCTACCCTGGTGGCCACTTTTCCGACGCCTCACTCGCTCAACTGCCTGCAAGCCTGGCCAACATTGTCCATGGCGAACGATGGCGAGAAGTACACCTGGCAGCTGTTGGACGAGCAGGGGCAGCGTATTTCGCTGGTTCACCAGCCGCGCTTGGCGACCGACGACCTGACCAGCCTGCGCAGCGCTGTGCTGCGGGGCATTGGGGTAGCGGTGCTGCCGCGTGAGCTGGTGGTTGCCGACATTGACGCGGGCAGGTTGGTGCAGGTGCTGCCGGGTGTGTCCACTGCGCCAGGGCTGGTGCATGCGATCTTCCCCACGCGCCGCGGCATGGTCCCGGCGGTGCGCCACTTGCTGGACGCGTTGGTGGTGGGCTTGCACCGCCTCAACGCTGAGAGTGAGCAGGGTGTTGACCGATGATCGGGCAGGGGCTTGCATTGGACGAATTTACGTTTATGATTGAGCAATCACTCAATTAAGTTATCCAACATGGCCCGTCCCCGCAGTCACGACAAACGCAACGCCATTCTCGCCGCCGCCAGCCAGGCCTTCGCCGAGCAAGGCCTGAGCGCGACCACAGCGCGTATTGCCCGCCTGGCTGGGGTCGCCGAGGGCACGGTGTTCACCTACTTCGAAAACAAGGACGTACTGCTCAACGAGTTGTACCTGGAACTCAAGGCCGGCTTACGCCAGGCGATGATGGCGGGCTACCCCAATGACGGCACGCCTGAGCAACAGGTGCGGCATGCCTGGAATGGCTATGTGGCCTGGGGTATCGAATGCCCCAGCGCCCGTGAAGCGCTACGCCAGTTGGGGGTGAGCGGGCGGATCGACACCGATCATCGTGCCGCCGGGGCCGAGGGCTTCGACGAACTCGGGGCCCTGCTGCGCGAGCGTAGCCTGGTGAGCGGGTTGTCGGCGGAACAGGCACAGGCCTTCTATGGTGCCTTGTTCGTATCGATGGCCGAAGCTTCGATGGAGTTCATCAAGCAAGCCCCGGAACAGGCAGATGTGTATCGCGATGCAGGCTTCAACGCCCTGTGGGCAGCCCTTGGCGGGCGCTGACAGGGCCCTTTTTTTGTAGTTTTTAGTTGAGTGCGTAATCACTCATTATTGTCGACGAAGGAGTCGAATCATGTCCAAAGTGTGGCTTGTATCAGGTGCGGCGCGCGGTCTGGGCCGTTCCATCAGTGAAGCAGTACTGAAAAACGGTGATCGCCTGGTGGCCGCTGCCCGCGACCCGCAGCGCCTGGATGATCTGGTGGCTCGCTACCCGGATCAAGTCCGTGCGGTCGCGCTCGACGTCACCGACGAAGCGGCGGCGCAGCGGGCTGTGCAACTGGCACTGGATGCCTTCGGTGGTCTCGATGTGCTGGTCAATAACGCAGGCTACGGCCACACCGTTCCGTTCGAGCAGATGTCCTCGGAGGATTTCCGTGCGCAACTGGAGACCAACCTGTTTGGCGTCGTCAACCTGACCCGTGCCGTGTTGCCAGTGATGCGTGGCCAGCGCAGTGGCCATATCTTCCAGGTGTCCTCGGTTGGTGGGCGCACGTCGACCCCGGGCCTTTCGGCCTATCAGGCGGCGAAGTGGGCGGTCGGCGGCTTCAGCGATGTGGTGGCCAAAGAAGTCTCGCCGTTGGGTATCCAGATCTGCACCCTCGAGCCCGGTGGCATGCGCACCGATTGGGCAGGGGAAGCCAAGCGCCCGGTCGAAGGCATGCTCCCGGATTACGATGCGACGGTGGGGCATGTGCTCAGGCTGCTGGCCAGCTACGGTGGGCAGGAAATCGGTGACCCGGTGAAGATCGCCGAACTGATCGTGGCGCTGTCGCGCCGTGACGACCTGCCCCTGCGCTTGCTGCTGGGTGCGGATGCGCTGTTTGTCTATGAACAGGATGAGCGTGTGCGTGCCGAAGAGCTGGAACAGTGGCGAGAGACTACGCTTTCCACGCACTTCCCCGACGCACAACTGCCCGCCGGGATGGACGGGCTGAAAAGGCGCAAATGAGCTGCCGGCGAAACGACCAGGAGAAGATGGGATGAAAGTGATTCTGTTCGGTGCCAGCGGCATGCTGGGGCAAGGTGTGCTGCGCGAAGCCTTGCGCGCCGATGACGTGTCGCAGGTGCTGGTAGTGGGGCGCACAGCGCTGCAGCAGGACGATCCGAAACTGCGCCAGTTGGTGCGCGCCGACCTGTTCGACTACAGCGGGCTCGAGGCGGACCTCAGTGGCTATGATGCCTGCCTGTTCTGCCTGGGCGTTTCGGCCAGCGAGATCGACGAGGCAGGTTACGTTCGCATCAACCATGACCTGCCACTGGCCGCCGCCAAGGTGCTGTCGCGGCTCAATCCGCAGATGGTGTTTGTCTACGTGTCCGGGGCGGGTACCGACAGCAGCGAGCAAGGCAGGGTGATGTGGGCACGGGTCAAAGGGCGCACCGAGAACGCGTTGCAGCGCCTGCCGTTCCGCGGCGTGTACCTGCTGCGGCCCGCAGCGATCCAGCCGATGCACGGCGAGCAGTCCAAGACCCGTAGTTATCGGCTGTTCTATCGCTGGCTGGGCTGGACCCTGCCGCTGTTGCGCAAGCTGTTCCCGCACCTGGTGCTGACCACCGAACAAATCGGGCGAGCCATGCTCGCCACGGTCCGCCGGGGTGCGCCTCGGCCGGTGCTGGAGGTGCGCGACATCGCCGAGCTAGGCCGTTGAGGTCACGGCTGTGAGGGCGCCAGGGCTGCGGTCTGCGAGGCGGCCAGGGCTTGGGCCTGGAATTCAGGGCGTACCCAATCGGCGAGCGGGAAGGCCTGGCGGATCAGGCGCAGGCGCTGGGCCACCGCGATGTCTGCTTGTAGGGTATCGAGAAACGGTGCGTCCAGGCGCGGCGAGTAGTGGTCGGCAAAATCTTCGTCGCCCAGGTCACGCTCCAGCAGCGCAGGCGGGTAGCCCGACCACTCGGAAGCCTTGACCAGGTAGGGCGCCTTGTTGTGTACATCGGCCAGCCACTCGTAGCCTTTCTGGTGGGCCTTGAGCAGGCGTACCACCACCTCGGGGTAGCGATCGATGAAGGCTTTTCTGCCAACCACCACTTCGTGGGTGGCGCCGACGTTGTTCAGGTCATGGGTCGTCAGTGCAACCTTGGCCAGCCCTCGTTGGTCGAGCGTGAGCAGGTTGTTGGCGCCCCACACCGCGTCGACCAGGCCCGCAACCAACGCCGCGGTGGAGGCGCTGGTGTCCATGCTGGTGATTTTCAGGTCGCGCTCGGACAACCCCTGGGCATCCAGGGCGCGGATCAGCGAGAGGTGGTAGGTGGTACCACGGAACACCGCCAGCTTTTTGCCTTTCAGATCGGCCAGGCTGTGGATCCCGGAGTTTGCCGTCACGCCCAGGTACGCCTTGCTGTTACGCCGGCTGGCGCTGATCAACTGAGTGTCCAGGCCATTGGCGCGGCCGACGATGGCCGGTAGGTCGCCATAGTAGGCGAAGTCCACCTGCTGGTTGGCCAGGGCCTCGTTGATGGCCGGGCCTGCGCCGCGCACATAGACCCATTCGATCTTGATGCCGTCCTTGGCGAATTCCTGCTCGAAGCGTTTCTGGTCGACCAGGATATCCACCATGCCACCGCTGTAGCGCTTGGCTGTGGTGCTGGTGTCGGGTACGGCGATACGGATTGCGCTGGGTAGCTCCTGAGCGGCGTGAGCGCCGCAGACCAAGCCGCAAAGTGCTGCCAGGCCAATGAGCCATTGGTTGAGACGTTTCATGTCAGATGCCCTTGATAAATTGGTAGCTTTCGTCGAGTGCGGCGGTCGAGCGCCGCCCCTTGCCCCAACCGAGCGCCTCGCGATACCCGCCGAGCAGGCCGCGTTCGGACAGTTGTCGTTCATCCACCTGGGCCTGTTCTTCGGCCAGCGGTGAAACGAACAGCGCATCCTCCGGGCAATAGACCTCGCACATGAAGCAGGTTTGGCAGTCGGCCTGCCGAGCGATCACCGGCGGTTGGCCCGGCACTGCCTTGAACACGTCGGTGGGGCAGACCAGTACGCAGATATCGCAGCCAGTGCAGCGCTCGGCACTTATCAATTCGATCATGCGGCTTTCTCCGGTAGCAGGCTGAGGTCGACGGGGCCGAGGCTTTCGCGTGTTGTCCAGAGTTCGTCGAGGCCGCCGCTGATCAAGCGGTGGCGCTGATTCGGGTCGAGGGCAGGGTGGTCTTCGCGCCGGTGCATGCCGCGCGTCTCGGTGCGGGCCAGCGCGCTGCGGTACATCCAGCGCGAGGTGGCCAGCATGGCGGCGGCCTCACGGGCCCGTAGCAATTGCTCCGGGTTGGCTGGCGCTGCCTGGCGTACCTGTTGCCACAGCGGGTCGAGGTGTGCCAACGAGTCTTCCAGCAGGCCGCCCTGGCGGAACCAGTTGCGCTCGTACGGGAACACTTGCGCCTGCACCGCGCGGATGACGGCCTCTGGGTCGAAAGCATGATTGCCCTTGCCCTGCAGGCCGACCGTGCCGGCCTGGATCAGGCGGCGTGACGTGTGGCCACGCTGGTCGCGGGCGAACTCGGCGGCACCGCCCCCGGCCCACAGCCCGGACGACAAGGCCCAGGCGGCATTGCGGCTGCCACCACCGGTAAAGGCACCGCAGATGAGCTCGCGGGTGGCCGCATCGCCTGCCGCATACAGCCCCGGTACCGAGGTGGCGCATTGGCTGTCGCAGATGCGTAGGCCGCCGGTGCCGCGCACCGTGCCTTCCAGACGCAGGGTGACCGGGAACATCTGGGTGAAAGGGTCCAGCCCCATGCGTTCAAAGGGCAGGAAGAAATTCGGTTGCGCCGACAGCATCCATTGCCGGGTGCGCGCATCGGCACGGTCCAGGCGGGCGAACACCGGCTCGCTCATCAAGGTCCTGGCGATCACGCCGCGCCCCCTGGCCGAGCCTGCACCCTCTATCGGGCGGCCATCGGCGTAGTAGAAGCTGGCCCAGGAGTACAGTGCGGACTTGGTCACCGAGGTGAACGCCGGGCCCAGGCCATACGCATTGGAAAATTCCATCCCGGAAAATGTCGCCCCCGCCTCGGCAGCCATCAGGTGGCCGTCGCCGGTCAGCACATTGCACCCTAGCGCCTTACTGAGGAAGGCCACCCCACCCGTCGCCAGCACCACCGCGCCTGCACGCACGCTCCAGCGCTGCTGCTTCTGCCGGCTGATGCCGGTGGCACCGCAGACCTGGCCATGCTCATCGACCAACAGCTCCAGGGCCGGGCTGTGATCAAGAATACGCCCACCGGCCTGCTTGACGCGTTTGCGCATCAGGCGCATGTACTCCGGCCCCTGCAGGGACACCCAGCGTTGCTGGCCCTGCTCGTCGACCGGGAACGGGTAGCCCCATTCGGCGAGCTGCTCAAGATTGCGCCAGGTCTGCTCCAGCACCCGATCCATCCATTGCGGCTCAGCCAGTTCGCCACCCATGGCGTAGCGGCTGGCCTTGGCTGTCTTACGCCCAGCCGCATCTGGCGCCACGCACCACACGGCGGTACCCGACGGCGCCGTGGCACCTGACGCACCGCAATAGCCCTTGTCCACCAGGATGACCTTGGCACCTTTTGCGGCGGCCCCAATGGCCGCCCATGCACCGGCCGGACCGCCCCCGATAACCAGCACGTCGGTGCTGTACTCGCGGTCGGTTCCTGAAGCTTCTTCTCTAGCATTGGTCATGGTTGCTGTCCTGCTGCGCCCGAACTCGCGGTGTCCTGGTGCGTGGTCGTTGGGTGGTTGGATGCATGGGATGCATGGGGCGAACCGGGGCGGTTCACGACGCTCATCCCCGGCGCATCCTTGAGCGCAATTCGGCACAACAGGTGCTTACCGGACGTGTGCACAGTGGTGGCCATGAATTGCGCCTCTTTATATTTCCAAAAAGAATAAAAATATAATTATTTGATGATTTTAGTTCTTTAAGACTAAGATTACCCACCCCGATATACAATTGCTTTTGGCAAAAGAGGTCATGCGTGAAATGCATTACGAGTTAAGAAACCTCCGGCACTTCGTCGCATTGATCAATCACCGCAGTTTTTCCCTTGCAGCAGAGGCGGTGAGCTTGTCGCAACCGGCCTTCAGCCGCAGCATCCAGGCCCTGGAACACCAGGCCGGATGCAAGCTGGTAGAGCGCGAGCAGAAAGGGCTGCCGCCAACACCCCAAGGGCAGTTGGTGCTGTCCTATGCGCTGGACATTCTGGGCAAGGCCCACGAGCTGAGTGAAAAGATCAGCCGCATCAACAGCGCCGACCGCGACATGCTGTATTTCGGCACCAGCCCGGCCCCAGCGGCGGGGTTGGTGCCCCGTACGGTGGCGCGGTTTCTTGAGGTTCAGCCACAGGTCAATGCCAACTTCGTGGTGGATACCCGGGAGAACCTGACCAAGCGGCTGATGGCCGAAGAGATCGAGTTCTTTATCGCCAGCTCGCAGAGTTTCGAGCTCGACCCCAATTACCGCATTCGCCAACTGCAGCCGCGCACCTGGTGCTTCTTCTGCCGCAGTGATCACCCTCTGGCCGCGCAGGAGAGCGTTACCCGCGAGCAGTTGTTCGCCTACCCGATGGTGTGTTCCTTTGGTGTCCGAAACCTGGTGCTGCAGTACTCCGGACGCAGGGACTACCTACCGGCGGTGGAGTGCGAAAACGGTCGGCCGTTGCTGGATATCGTCATGCAGTCCAATGCCATTGGCTGTTCTTCGCAACTGCAGGTGAGCCAGTGGGAGGGTGGCAAGGCACTTGGATTGCACCAACTCAGGCCGGCTGACATTTCGCCAGACCTTGAAGCCTTTCAGATCCGTGATGGGGTGGTGAGCCTGCGCCGCCATGCGCTTTCACCGCAGGCCGAGGCGTTCATCGAGTTGCTCCAGGCGATGGATCATGAACCTTCGCTGGTCGGGCGTGGGGTCGATACTATCGGTATCTGAACGGCGCACTGCGCAGGCGCCTGGGCCAGAAACGCGAAAGCCTCCGGTCATGGAGGCTTTCGTCAGTGCTTCACGCAGCGGGTCAGACGTTGAAGCGGAAGTGCATCACATCGCCGTCCTTGACGATGTAGTCTTTGCCTTCCAGGCGCCATTTGCCGGCTTCCTTGGCGCCGCCCTCACCCTTGAACTGGATGAAGTCGTCATAGGCCACCACTTCGGCGCGGATGAAGCCTTTTTCGAAGTCGGTATGGATCACCCCAGCGGCTTGCGGCGCGGTGGCGCCGACGCGGACGGTCCAGGCACGTACTTCCTGCACGCCGGCAGTGAAGTAGGTCTGCAGGTTGAGCAGTTCGTAACCGGCGCGGATCACGCGGTTCAAACCAGGTTCTTCAAGGCCCAGGGCCTCGAGGAACATGTCCTTTTCTTCGCCGTCGTCAAGTTCGGCGATTTCGGCTTCGATCTTGTTGCACACCGGCACCACCACCGCGCCTTCTTCCTCGGCGATGGCCTTGACCACGTCCAGGTGCGGGTTATTGTCGAAACCGTCTTCAGCGACGTTGGCAATGTACATCACCGGCTTGCTGGTCAGCAGGTGGAAGCCACGGATGACGGCCTTTTCGTCGTCCGCCATGTTCTTCATCAGGCTGCGTGCCGGCTTGCCTTCGGTGAAGTGCGGGATCAGCTTTTCCAGGATGGCCTTTTGCGCCAGGGCTTCCTTGTCGCCGCCCTTGGCGTTGCGGGTGACCTTCTGCAGTTGCTTCTCGCAGCTGTCGAGGTCGGCGAAGATCAGCTCGAGGTCGATGATCTCGATGTCGCGCTTGGGGTCGACGCTGTTGGAAACGTGAATCACGTTCTCGTCTTCGAAGCAGCGCACCACGTGGGCAATGGCGTCGGTCTCGCGGATGTTGGCGAGGAACTTGTTGCCCAGGCCTTCACCTTTCGAGGCACCGGCGACCAGGCCGGCGATGTCGACGAACTCCATGGTGGTCGGCAGGATGCGGTTAGGCTTGACGATCTCCGCCAGCGCAGCAAGGCGCGCGTCGGGCATCGGCACGATGCCGCTGTTCGGCTCGATGGTGCAGAAGGGGAAGTTCTCCGCCGCGATGCCAGACTTGGTCAGGGCGTTGAACAGGGTGGACTTGCCGACGTTGGGCAGGCCGACGATGCCGCAATTGAAACCCATGGGTATTCCCCTCTCTAGGAAATCAGGCCTTCTGGCTGTGCAGCTCGCGCATCGCTTTGGCGAAGTCGCCGGCAAGCACGTCCGGCAGCACGCCGAGGGCAAAATCGATGCTGGCGTCGAGCTTCTCCTGCTCGGCGCGCGGCGCGCGGCCCAGGACGAAGTTGGAAACCAGTTTGGCGTCACCCGGGTGGCCAATGCCAAGCCGCAGGCGGTGGAAATCGTTTTGGTTGCCGAGCTGCGCGATGATGTCGCGCAGGCCGTTGTGCCCACCATGGCCGCCACCACGTTTTAGCTTGGCGACGCCTGGGGGCAGGTCGAGTTCGTCATGCGCCACCAGGATTGCTTCCGGCTTGATCCGGAAGAAATTGGCCAAGGCCGCCACGGACTGGCCGCTACGGTTCATGTAGGTGGTGGGGATCAGCAGGCGAACATCGTTGCCCTGATAGCTGAATTTAGCCGTCAGGCCGAAATACTTGCGGTCAGCGGTCAGGGAGACGCGCTGGGCGCTGGCGATGCGTTCAACGAAAAGAGCCCCTGCGTTATGCCGGGTCTGTTCGTATTCGGGGCCGGGGTTACCCAGGCCGACGATCAACTGGATGGCGGTCACGTCAGGGGCTCTTCCTTGGAGTTGGTGGGTTACGGTGCGCGCGGCACTGTAACCCGATCAACACCGGCGCGCGAGTGGATTACTCGGCAGCGCCTTCTTCAGCAGCTTCGGCGGAAACGCGCGGAGCGTGAACGTTGGCAACCGCTTTGTCATCACCGTGGGCCAGAGCGACGAACTCTACGCCTTTCGGAGCTTTCAGGTCCGACAGGTGGATGATGGTGCCGATCTCAGCCTTGCCCAGGTCAACTTCGATGAACTCTGGCAGGTCTTTGGCTTCGCAGGAAACTTCGATCTCGGATTCAACGTGGGAGATCTCGCCGCCTTTCTTGACCGGGGCTTCTTCATTGATGAAGTGAACCGGTACTTTGGCGGTCAGCTTCTGGCCAGCAACAACGCGAACGAAGTCGGCGTGCATGATGAAGCCTTTGGCTGGGTGGCGCTGCAGGGCCTTGACCACGACGTCTTGCTTGGTGCCGTCGACGTTCAGTTGCAGAACGTGGCTGAAGGCAGCCTCGTCTTCGAACAGCTTGGTGATTTCCTTGGCCAGGATGGTCAGGGACTCGGCGTCCCTGTTACCACCGTAGACAACGGCTGGGATGTGGGCGGAGTGACGCAGGCGGCGGCTCGCACCTTTCCCCAGGTCAGTACGCGCTTGGGCGTTCAGAGTGAAGTCAGTCATTTTGTTTCTCCAAAATAGCCCCCCGAGGCGTTTGCGACCAGCGCCAACGGGGATGGCAAAAAAGCCCCGCCCCAACCAATGTTGGGGCGGGGCGCTTTTCGTCAACGCGTGTTCCGCTTAGCGGAACATCGCGCTGATCGATTCTTCGTTGCTGATGCGGCGCACCGCTTCAGCGACAACCGGTGCGATATCCAGCTGACGGATACGGTCACAGGCTTGAGCAGCGGCGGACAGCGGAACGGTGTTGGTCACCACCAGCTCGTCCAGTACCGACTTCTCGATGTTCTCGATCGCGCGGCCCGACAGAACAGGGTGCGTGCAGTAGGCGTAAACCTTGGCAGCGCCGTGTTCCTTCAGGGCTTTGGCCGCATGGCACAGGGTGCCGGCGGTATCGACCATGTCGTCTACCAGGATGCAAGTGCGCCCTTCGACGTCGCCGATGATGTGCATGACCTCGGAGTGGTTAGCCTTTTCACGGCGTTTGTCGATGATACCCAGGTCGACACCCAGGGACTTGGCGACGGCACGTGCGCGCACGACACCACCGATGTCCGGGGAGACGATCATCAGGTTCTCGAAACGCTGGTCTTCGATATCGTCGACCAGTACGGGCGAGCCGTAGATGTTGTCGACCGGGATATCGAAGAAACCCTGGATCTGGTCAGCGTGCAGGTCGACGGTGAGTACACGGTCGATACCTACGACAGTGAGCATGTCAGCGACGACTTTGGCGCTGATGGCTACACGTGCCGAACGCGGACGGCGGTCCTGGCGGGCGTATCCGAAGTAAGGAATCACGGCGGTGATTCGGGATGCTGAGGAGCGGCGGAAGGCGTCGGCCATCACTACCAGTTCCATCAGGTTATCGTTGGTCGGGGCACAGGTCGGCTGAATAATGAAGACGTCTTTACCGCGGACATTTTCATTGATCTCAGTACTGATCTCGCCGTCGGAGAACTTACCGACAGAGACGTCACCGAGAGGGATATGCAGCTGACGTACGACACGCCGAGCCAGATCGGGGTTAGCGTTCCCCGTAAAGACCATCATCTTGGACACGCGCAGTACCTGGAGGCTGAGGGTATACCTGGATGAGTATAAGGAAAATGGCAGGGGCGGCTGGATTCGAACCAACGCATGGCAGGATCAAAACCTGCTGCCTTACCGCTTGGCGACGCCCCTGTATCTGTTGCTGCGAGCGCTAGGCACTCGACTTCTTGACCAGACTTTGCAGCTTGCGATGCAACATCGAAACATTGCTTCCTTTCGCCACAAACCCTGTTTGGGTCGCTGAAAGAAGGGCCAGAACTTTATCAGCTTCGGCTTTGCTTGGGAAGGCCCCAAACACACAACTTCCAGTTCCGGTTAGCCGAGCTTCGGTGAATTTACCCAGTGAATTCAATGCGTTTCGAACTTCTGGATAACGTTGCTCAACTACCCGTTGGCAGTCATTTCGACTGTTTCCCTCGGGAACGGGGCGCATCTTAAGGGGGAGGGAATCACGTGTCAACTGCGGATGTGAAAAAATTTCTACTGTGCTGACAGACACTTGCGGCACCAGCACGACATACCACGGCTCGATCGGGTCAACCGGGGTCAGTTGCTCGCCCACACCTTGGGCGAACGCTGCATGGCCGCGGACGAACACCGGCACATCGGCGCCCAGGGTCAGGCCCAAGGCGGCCAGGCGATCTTCGTCCCAGCTCAGCTCCCACAAGTGCGCCAGCGCCAGCAGCGTAGTCGCCGCATCCGAACTGCCGCCACCGATACCGCCACCCATGGGCAGCACCTTGTTCAGCCAGATGTCAGCGCCCAGTGGTGTACCGGCCTGTTCCTGAAGTTTGCGCGCAGCCCGCACGATCAGGTTGCTGTCGTGGGGCACGGCGTCGATCTCGGTGTGCAGGCGGATCACCCCGTCTTCACGCCGGGCGAAGGTGAGCTCGTCACCGTGGTCGAGGAACTGGAACACGGTCTCCAGCTCATGGTATCCGTCCGGGCGGCGGCCGATGATGTGCAACCACAGGTTGAGCTTGGCCGGGGCGGGCAGGGTGAGCGTTTGCATCGATCAGTGCCCCAGCTGGCGTGGCTGCCAGTCCTTGACGACCAGGGTCACATCGAGGTCCTTGCCGTGCAGCTTCAGGCGCTCGGGCAACCAGTAACCGTTCTGTTCGGTGTAGCTCAGGTACTGTACCTGCCAGCCATCCTGGTCGAGGCTTGCCAGGCGGCTGTCGCCATCGAGCGTCAGCTTGCTTTTGCTGTCAGGGGCGGGCAGGCCACGCACCCACCAGACCAGGTGCGAGACGGGCAACTGCCAGCCCAGCTGCTCTTGCAGCAGCGCCTCGGGGCTGCTGGCCTCGTAGCGGCCCTGGTTGGCTACCTCCAATACCACTCCGCCAGGGCGGCCGGTCAGGCGTGCAGCGCCGCGACCCAGGGGCCCGGCCAGGCGGATGTCGAAGTAGTCCTGGCGCTGCAGCCAGAACAGTGTGCCGCTGCCGGAGTCACGTGGGGCGCGAATACCGACTTTGCCGTTGATCTGCCAGCCATCGAGGCTGCTCAGCTGTTCTTTATGGGCACGCCACTGCTGTGGGTCGCCGTGGCCCTGCAGGGCTTCGCGGCTACCGAAACCGGCGCAGCCGGCCAGCAGGGCAATGAGGGTGAAGGTGATGCAATGGCGCAAGAACATGGCGTTAAAGGGTCTCGGATCCGGTCAGGCGCAAGACGGTCTTGCGCAGGATAGGGCTGTCGGGCTGGGTCTCGAAGGCTTTGGCCCAGACCTGGCGGGCTTCACGACGCTTGCCGTTGGCCCACAGGACCTCGCCCAGGTGGGCGGCCACCTCATGGTCGGGGAAGCGCTCCAGCGCCTGGCGCAGGTAGCGTTCGGCTTCGTCGAGGTTGCCCTGGCGATAGGCCACCCAGCCGAGGCTGTCGAGGATGGCGGGGTCGTCCGGGGTCAGTTGGTGGGCCTTGTCGATCAGTGCCTTGGCTTCGGCATAGCGGGTGGTGCGGTCGGCCAGGGTGTAGCCCAGGGCGTTGAGGGCCATGGCGTTTTCCGGCTCGCGGGCGATGATCGCGCGCAGGTCTTTTTCCATCTGCGCCAGGTCGTCACGCTTCTCGGCCAGCATGGCGCGGGTGTAAAGCAGGTTGAGGTCGTCCGGGTAGCGCTGGATGGCCTGCTGCAGCACCTGGTTGGCCTGGGCGTCCTTGTTGTTGTTGCTGTAGCTTTCCGATTCGATCAGGTACAGCTGAATGGCGATATCTGGCTGCGCCTCGCGGGCCTCGGCGAGCTGGCGCGACGCTTCGGTGCCGCGGCCGTTGGCGATCAGGATGTCAGCTTGGCGCAGTTGTGCCGGCAGGTAATCCGGGCCGGGGCCGACCAAGGCGTATTCGCGCAGGGCGCCTGCGGGGTCGTGGCGCTCCTCGGCGATGCGGCCCAGGTTCAGGTGCGCGGCATCGACATTGCTGTCGCGGTCAATCAGCTCGCGCAGGTAGCTTTCGGCTTCGTCCCAGTCCTTGTTCTCCAGGCACACCAGGGCCAGGGAGTAGCGCAGTTCGTCGTCATCGGGGTACTGCTGGACGAGGCTGATGAATTCGCCTTTGGCGTCGGCGATGCGGTCCTGTTCGACCAGGGTGCGCGCGTAGGTCAGGCGCAGGCGCTTGTCGTCCGGGTTGTCGCGGATGGCGCCGCGCAGCAGTGGCAAGGCTTCCGGGCCGCGGTCCAGGGCCTGCAGCAGGCGTGCGCGCAGCAGGATCGGGGCGATCTCGCCATTTTGCGCAGGGTGCTCTTCCAGCAGGTTCAGGGCTTCTTCGGCCTTGCCGTCCTGGTTCAGCAGCAGGGCTTTGCCAAACACCAGCTGGCTGTTGTCCGGGTATTTGACCAGCAGGCGGTCGAAGCTTTGCATCAGGCCGTCGCGGGTGCTCTGGTCGGTCTCGGCAGCCGACAGGGCGAGGAAGTCGAAGTGAGTGTCTCCCTGGCCTTGCAGGACTTTCTCCATATAGGCCATGGAGTCGTCATAACGGCCAGCACGCGCCAGCTGGATGGCGGCAGCGCGCTGGGCGTCGAGGTTCTGCGGGTCGTTGCGGGCCCAGATCAGTGCGGTATCCAGGGCCGGCTCGTCCGCGCCCAGGTACTCGGCGATGCGGTAGGCACGCTCGGAAACAGCAGGGTCCTGGGTCTTCTCGGCCTGGTCGGCGTAGTTGGCCAGGGCGATGTCGAAACGGTTGCGCTGGCCGGCCAGCTCGGCCACCAGCAGGCTGTAGAGCGTGTCCTGTTTGAACGACCCATACACCACGGGCTTTTCGGCCTCACTTTTGCCGGCTTCGGCAACGGGAGACTCGGCCTTTTGCGGGGCCAGGCTCTGGCAGCCCTGGAGCAGGGCGAAGGCAAGCAGCAATGCGTAGGGTCTGTTCATATAAGGAGGCTTAAAAGGACTTACCGGCGGTCGGAGCATGATGACACAAGCGCGGGGGCAAACCCACCTGCGAAGGTCGTGGTGTACAGCGTGGGTGTTGCTAGGTGGGACAGTGGGGTGAAGTAGAGGTTCGCAAGCGTGTGCAGCAGTAGGGATCCGCATTTTTGGGCGTTCGGTCCCGTTGGAGGGTGGAGGGTGGAGGGCCCCGATTGGCCTCCCCTGGCATCCAGCACGTGTTCACCGGAATGTCAGGGAGCATTTGAAGCGGGCGATTGAAAAAAATCGCTGCGTCGGCGTGGAGGATTGTTCAGTTCGAGTGGAATGGCCTGATAGCCCCCTTTGGTGGTTGAGTTAGTTTACTGACTCACCTACAGAAGCCTCACGGAATACGCCTTGATGAATCATCTTCTGACTTCATGAGGCGTCTCCCGAAATACTAGAACTCAAGGAGATCGCCATGACAGTTCTTTCGAAATCGCTTGAAGATTTACTGACCAGCATTTATGCCGACGATAAGGTTTCCATGAAAGAATTCCTGACCCTGCAGGCGGATGCAGACAACCGCTGGGAAAGGGTGATTGCTG
Organism: Pseudomonas sp. NBRC 111131; assembly: GCF_001320525.1. Lineage (NCBI taxonomy): Bacteria > Pseudomonadati > Pseudomonadota > Gammaproteobacteria > Pseudomonadales > Pseudomonadaceae > Pseudomonas > Pseudomonas sp. NBRC 111131. Next base: position 123,320 of record NZ_BCBH01000006.1, read on the forward strand.
AGCTAGGGCCGAATACGACGCTACTGGCATTCCAGAAGGCGATGGATGTTGCAATGCACATGCTGCACTTGAGTGTCGAACATGTCAAAAGGCAAGAACTCACTGATCTTGGCGAAGCAGTAGTGAAAGATGCGGTGACTGCCCAGGTTGAATATGTAAGAGCAGGGTGCGCGCTGAGCCTGAGGGCTTTGAAAGTTGGCCCCAACTCCATTTGATCTGATAGCTATGCCTGTCTAGCAGGGGCAGGCGTGGCGCGTGAGTGCTCCGCGCTCACGTCTCACTCTAGAACTATCAGTGATAGAAGCGATAGTGTCATGGTATACCAGAAAACAGGAGCAGGCGTCTGGATATCTCGGGCATGCATTGGATGTCAATGGGGTCTGCCAAGTTGCGGCGTATGTGCATTGTGGTGCCAGCCCTGGCGTCGATTTTGCCAATGGCGGCTTGGCGGATTCTCGAGATTCAAATGAGATATCGGCACGCGTGAGTTAACAGTAATGCTAGAAATAAGGCGAGGTTGAAGATGACAAGTCTGCATAGTCGTTTTTTCATTCGTTCGGGTAGCCGATCAACCTCATCAATTTTTATCAGGCCCCTGCGTGCATACGCCTCTGGGAAAACTAACATCAGAGACAGCGCCCCAAACCGAATGATTTTGCCAGTCAGGCCAAATTCAGAATATAGCTTTCTATTGTCATTGATGATTTTGCAGCTGGGTAGCAGGGACTCTATATATTCGGTGTCGCGATGTGATAAATAAAATGTTAGAGGTAGAGAGATAAAAATCGCTGTAAAAATAATGCCATAGGCTGCGCCTAAAGCAAGTTGAATTGTGGTCACTTTATCACTCGCTCATACAAAATTTCGCCCAGATATTCTCCTCCTTCATTTCCGAGCTCCCCGCCTACGATTCCTCCCAAGGCTCCGCCCCCTACCCCACACGCGATCGCTCCAGGCCCGCCTGATGCTATTCCTAAGACCACGCTACAGGCTGCCATTCCAATGAGATTTCCACCGATTGAGCCAATTAGGCCTCCTCCCACGCTACCTGCAAGTGAACCACTCTCAACGATGGTAGCTCTTTTGCATTCTTCATCTCTCCCTTCTGCGCATGCTTTTTTGATTGATAAGCTTGTGCTTGCGACCTCCAACGCAATGCCGATATAGGCGCCTTTCTTGATCAGGTTCGCTGCTTTGCCAACCCCTGCAACCTTATCGGCATACCCTGCAATTTCCCCAGATGTTAAGGTTTTATTCGCAGGCGGGAGTGCTTGGCCCGGTCAGTGATTGGCAAGGCTAGGCGTCGAATTGAGAGGGAGCAATACCTAAGGCTTTGTTTCAGAAACGGGCTACAGACTTGTGGAATAAATCGTTTTGAATGTATCGAAAGTTGTCTTGGCACGCCTTGTTCTGTAAGAAATATACCCTGACCCGGCACGGACTTTGTGGCAGCCGGCTTGCCGGCGATCACCGGCGAAGCCGGCGCCACGACCGCGGTGTCAGCATCGCCGGCAAGCCGGCTCCCACAGGGCGCCTGGTGTGCTTGCCGGCTTTGTTACCAGCGCGAAAGCAGGTCGGGCGAGCAGGTGCTATCAGCTCAATAGCGAACGGTGGTTGTCCTGAAACCTGCGAAAGAGGACAATTATCGGCTTCCCGTCACAACCAGCGACCTTGCATGGCCTTTCTTGCACTTGGTATCAACCATAAGACTGCCTCGGTAGACGTACGCGAGCGCGTGGCGTTTACCCCCGAGCAGCTGGTCGACGCCCTGCAGCAGCTCTGCCGACTGACCGCCAGCCGCGAAGCGGCGATCCTGTCGACCTGCAACCGTAGCGAGCTCTATATAGAGCAGGATCAGCTGTCGGCCGACGCCGTTCTGCAGTGGCTGGCCGATTATCACCGCCTGAACGTGGATGAACTGCGCGCCAGCGCCTATATCCATGAAGAGCACGACGCGGTGAGGCACATGATGCGGGTGGCCTCCGGCCTGGACTCGCTCGTGCTCGGCGAACCGCAGATCCTCGGCCAGATGAAGTCGGCCTATGCTGTCGCGCGCGAGGCCGGTACCGTCGGCCCGCTGCTCGGGCGCCTGTTCCAGGCCACCTTCAGTGCAGCCAAGCAGGTGCGCACCGACACTGCAATCGGCGAAAACCCTGTGTCGGTGGCGTTTGCCGCGGTGAGCCTGGCGCGGCAGATCTTCAGCGACCTGGGACGCAGCCAGGCGTTGCTGATCGGCGCCGGTGAAACCATCACCCTGGTGGCCCGTCACCTGCATGAGCAGGGTGTGCGCCGTATCGTCGTGGCCAACCGTACCCTGGAACGGGCCAGCCTTCTTGCCGAGCAGTTCGGTGCCCATGCCGTGTTGCTGGCTGACATCCCCCAGGAACTGGCCAACAGCGACATCGTCATCAGCTCCACCGCCAGCCAGTTGCCGATCCTCGGCAAGGGTGCGGTGGAAAGCGCGCTGAAGCAGCGCCGCCACAAGCCGATCTTCATGGTCGACATTGCCGTACCGCGTGACATCGAGACGGAGGTCGGTGAACTCGACGACGTCTACCTGTACACCGTCGACGACCTGCACGAAGTGGTCGCAGAAAACCTCAAGAGCCGCCAAGGGGCGGCTCAGGCAGCTGAAGAGCTGGTTTCGGTGGGTGCTGAGGACTTCATGGTGCGCCTGCGCGAGCTGGGCGCCGTGGACGTACTGCGTGCCTACCGCCAGCAAAGCGAGCGCCTGCGCGACGAAGAATTGCAAAAAGCCCAGCGCCTGCTGGCCAACGGCGGCAACCCCGAGGAAGTATTGGCCCAACTGGCCCGGGGGCTGACCAACAAACTGCTGCATGCGCCTAGCGTGCAACTGAAAAAGCTCTCGGCCGAGGGCCGCCTCGATGCGCTGGCCATGGCCCAGGAACTCTTTGCCCTCAATGAGGGCTCCACGGACAAATCCCTGCAATGAAAGCGTCGCTGCTGAACAAACTGGACACGCTCCAGGACCGCTTCGAGGAACTCACCGCACTGCTGGGTGATGCCGAAGTCATTTCCGACCAGACCCGCTTTCGCGCTTACTCGCGCGAATATGCCGAAGTGGAGCCGGTGATCGCCGCCTATCAGGCGTGGCGCAAGGTGCAGGACGACCTCGAAGGCGCCCAGGCACTGCTCAAGGATGCTGACCCCGACATGCGCGAAATGGCCGTGGATGAGGTGCGTGAAGCCAAGGAGCAGCTGGCAGGCCTGGAGTCGCAGTTGCAGCGCATGCTGCTGCCCAAGGACCCCAACGACGGGCGCAACGTGTTCCTCGAAATCCGTGCCGGCACCGGGGGGGACGAAGCGGCAATCTTCTCTGGCGACCTGTTCCGCATGTATTCGCGTTACGCCGAGCGGCGTGGCTGGCGCCTGGAGATTCTCTCTGAGAACGAAGGCGAGCACGGCGGCTACAAAGAGATCATCGCGCGTGTCGAGGGCGACAGCGTGTACGGCAAGCTCAAGTTCGAATCAGGCGCGCACCGCGTGCAGCGGGTGCCGGAAACCGAGTCGCAGGGCCGGATCCACACCTCGGCGTGCACGGTGGCGGTGTTGCCTGAGCCCGATGAGCAGGTCGCCATCGAGATCAACCCGGCCGACTTGCGCGTGGATACCTACCGCGCCTCCGGTGCCGGTGGTCAGCACGTCAACAAGACCGACTCCGCTATCCGCATCACCCACTTGCCTACCGGGATCGTGGTCGAGTGCCAGGAAGAGCGTTCTCAGCATAAGAACCGCGCCCGCGCCATGTCCTGGCTGTCGGCCAAGCTCAACGACATGCAGACCAGCGCTGCGCAGAACGCCATCGCCAGCGAGCGCAAGCTGCTGGTGGGTTCGGGGGACCGCTCCGAGCGCATCCGTACCTACAACTACCCACAGGGACGGGTGACCGATCACCGTATCAACCTGACCTTGTATTCCCTCGACGACATCCTGGCCGGTGGCGTGGACGCCGTGATCGAACCGTTGCTGGCCGAATACCAGGCCGATCAATTGGCTGCTCTGGGGGACTGATGACCATTATTGCCAGCCTGCTGCGCAATGCGCAGCTGCCCGATTCGCCCTCGGAGCGCCTGGACGCCGAGTTACTGCTGGCTGCCGCCATTGGCAAGTCGCGCAGCTTCCTGCACACCTGGCCAGAGCGGATCGTCAGCAGCGAAGATGCCGAGACCTATGCCGGCTACCTGCAGCGTCGCCGGGCCGGCGAGCCGGTGGCCTACATTCTTGGGCAGCAGGGCTTCTGGAAGCTCGACCTGGAGGTCGCCCCGCATACACTGATCCCGCGGCCGGATACCGAGCTGCTGGTCGAGACTGCCCTGGCGTTGCAACCGGCTTCGCCGGCCAAGGTGCTCGACCTGGGCACCGGTACGGGTGCCATCGCCCTGGCCCTGGCCAGCGACTGCCCCGCCTGGCAGGTCACGGCGGTGGATCGGGTCGAGGAGGCAGTAGCGCTGGCCGAACGTAATCGCCAGCGCCTGGGCCTGGGCAATGTCCAGGTGCTGGCCAGCCATTGGTTCAGCAACCTGGCTGGCCAGCAATTTGACCTGATTCTCAGCAACCCGCCTTACATCGCCGCCGAAGACCCGCACCTGGTCGCCGGGGATGTGCGCTTCGAGCCCTGCAGCGCGCTGGTCGCCGGCGCCGATGGCCTGGATGACCTGCGGGCGATCGTCAGCCAGGCCCCGACGTACCTGTTGCCAGGTGGGTGGTTGTTGCTCGAACATGGCTACGACCAGGCTGTGGCAGTGCGCGCGCTGTTGGCTGCGCAAGGCTTCATCGAGATAGCCAGCCGCAGGGACCTGGGGGGTCATGAACGTATTTCCCTGGGGCGCATGCCATGTTGAGCGATCAGGAACTGTTGCGTTACAGCCGTCAGATTCTGCTGGCCCAGGTGGATATCGACGGCCAACTGCGTCTGAAGCGGAGCAAGGCGTTGATCGTCGGCCTGGGGGGGCTCGGCTCGCCCGTGGCGTTGTACCTTGCCGCTGCTGGCGTTGGGGAGCTGCACCTGGCCGACTTCGACACTGTCGACCTGACCAATCTCCAGCGCCAGGTCATTCATGACAGCAGCAATGTCGGGATGAGCAAGGTGGACTCGGCGCTGCAACGCCTGCAGGCGATCAACCCCGAGGTCACCCTGGTCGCTCATCACCAGGCACTGGACGAAGATTCCCTGGCTGCGGCAGTGGCAGCGGTCGACCTGGTGCTGGACTGCTCCGACAACTTTGCTACCCGTGAGGCCGTCAACGCTGCCTGCTTCGCCGTTGGCAAACCGCTGGTCAGTGGTGCTGCGATCCGCCTCGAAGGGCAGTTGTCTGTGTTCGACCCTCGGCGCGACTACAGCCCTTGCTACCACTGCCTGTATGGCCATGGCAGCGAGGATGAGCTGACCTGCAGTGAAGCGGGGGTGATCGGCCCGCTGGTCGGGTTGGTCGGCAGCCTGCAGGCACTGGAGGCCATGAAGCTGCTCGCCGGCTTCGGTGAGCCGCTGGTAGGCCGCCTGCTGCTGATCGACGCCTTGGGCACGCGCCTGCGTGAGCTGCGGGTCAAGCGTGATCCTGCCTGCAGTGTATGCGGCAAGCGCGATGGCTGAGCGCTCGGCCCCCGTCGGCGTGATGGACTCCGGGGTCGGCGGCTTGTCGGTCCTGGCCGAAATCCAGAGCCTTTTGCCCCACGAATCGCTGCTTTACGTGGCCGATTGTGGCCATGTGCCCTACGGCGAAAAAAGCCCGGATTATATCCGCCAGCGTTGCCGGCGAATTGCCGAGTTTTTCCAGGCACAGGGGGCCAAGGCGATGGTTCTGGCCTGTAACACGGCTACCGTGGCGGCCGTTGCCGATCTGCGCGAGCTTTACCCCGACTGGCCACTGGTAGGCATGGAGCCGGCGGTAAAACCCGCTGCTGCAGCCACCCGTTCCGGCGTGGTGGGCGTGCTGGCAACCACCGGCACATTGCAGAGCGCCAAGTTCGCGGCGTTGCTCGACCGCTTCGCCAACGATGTGCGGGTGGTCACCCAGCCTTGCCCCGGGTTGGTCGAACTGATCGAGACCGGTGACCTGGGCAGCCCGCAGTTGCGCCAGTTATTGCTCGGCTATGTGCAGCCGCTGCTGGCGGCCGGTTGTGACACATTGATATTGGGTTGTACCCACTATCCCTTCCTGCGGCCCCTGCTGGCCGAGATGGTGCCCGCCGATGTGGCCATCATCGATACCGGCGCTGCGGTGGCGCGGCAACTGCAGCGGCTGCTCGACGCACGTGGCCTACTGGCCGAAGGGCCGCCACGCGAAGCCGCGTTCTGGAGCAGCGCCGATCCGCAATCATTGAGCGCCATCCTGCCTGTGCTGTGGCATCGGTCGCACGGTGTTCAACGTTTTACAATGTAGACTCGGCCCTGCAGAGCAGGTTGCGGCTATTGGCGAGACAACGGCCACAAGCTGCTCGGGTCCAACGTCTCAAGCACCAGTTCAGGTTCACGTAACGGCAACCGTTGCAGCAGTTCTTCTGCCGCGTTCTGCGGCGTCCAGGGATCGGGCAGGGCTTGCGCCGAGGTCACCGGTGTCTTCAGGGATTGCGGTGCAACCACTGTCAAATCGATCCCCATCCCCTTCAACGGCTCGCGCTGTTCGCGCAACCACTGGGGGGTGTTGTTCCAGCCTGCGGTCGTTTGTGTGGGCGCATACAACTGCAAAGCCGAGTAACGGCTGAAAATCGCCATCACCTGCGGCATGTCCCCCCTGGCCAACAACGGCAGGGCGCTGGCCAGGCAATATTCACCCGCCACCCGATTCGTGCTGATGATTTTCTCGAAGAGATCGTTGTGCGCCACGGCGCCTTCCAGGTAATCGCTGGTGCCAGCATTGATGATCAGGCTGTCCAGTGACTTCCAGGCACGTGAGATCTCCCCGCTGGCGCGGGCTGCCTGATGCTCATGATGCAACTGCCAAGGCAGGCGCAGGAGCCTGTCGCCATGGTGTGTCGCCAATTCATCCAACGCTTGGCTGTCTTTCCCACTGGCGGCAACCCGGTGTCCTTGCTCAAGCAACTGCTCCACCAAGGCCAGGCCCAATCCATTGCTGGCCCCTGTAACCCAGAAACTACGCGAGTTGGTCAAGATGCTGCCCTCTGAATCACCGGCGCGGCAGGTTCTTGAATGCGTCCAGTGCGCGCTGGCGACTACTTCCGAGATCGACAATCGGACGGTGGTAGCAAGTATTAGCAAAAAGATCAGCAGACTTCACCGGTTGATGAATGTTTTTTTCATCCAGGTCCTTAAGTTCCGGTAGCCAGTGGCGGATAAAGGCCCCCTCTGGGTCAAAGCGCTGTGACTGCGAAATCGGGTTGAAAATGCGGAAGTAGGGCACCGCGTCGGTACCTGTGGAGGCGCTCCACTGCCAACCGCCATTGTTGGCCGCCAAGTCGCCGTCGATCAGGTGGTGCATGAAATGGCGCTCGCCCTCGCGCCAGTCGATCAGCAGGTTCTTGCTGAGGAACATAGCGACGATCATCCGCAGGCGGTTGTGCATCCAGCCGGTTTGCAGCAACTGACGCATGGCCGCATCGATGATCGGGAACCCAGTGCGCCCTTGTTTCCAGGCCAGGAGGTCTTCTGGCGCATCACGCCAGGGCAGGGCTTCGGTGTGGCTACGGAAAGCGCGATGGCGCGACACCTGTGGATAACCGGTGAGGATGTGCTTGTAGAACTCGCGCCAAAGCAGTTCGTTGATCCATGTCTGAATACCGCTGCTGCCGCTGTCGAACTCGCCGCGGTTGCTGGCCAGGGCGGCATGCAGGCATTGGCGCGGCGAGATAACACCGGCGGCCAGGTACGCCGACAGCTGGCTGGTGCCGGGTTGGGCTGGCAGATCGCGCAGGTGCTGGTAATCCTCGATGGTTTCGTCGACAAAGCGCGTGAGCCGTGCTTGGGCTTCGCCTTCACCCGCTGGCCAGTGGGCGACGAGCGAGGCGGTGGGTTTATCGAAGCCCTCCACCTGCGCGGGTACCGGGTCGCTGGGAATGCCCAGCGGTGCCTGGCATTTCACCCGCGGGGCAAGGGCTGGCAAGCTGCGGTGCAAGTGTTCAAGGCAAACCTTCTTGAATTGGCTGAACACTTGGAAGTAATCGCCGCTGCGCGTGAGGACAGTGCCGGGGCGAAACAGCAATTGGTCGAGGTAGTTATGGACCTGGATGCCCGATGCCGCCAACCGCTTGCGGGTGGCTTGGTCACGGTCGTTCTCGTTGATGCCGTATTCATCATTCCAGTGCACGGCTTCGACCTGGTGCTGGCGGCAAACCTCAAGCAGCGCGGATGCCGCTTCATCCCAGGTGTCGATCCTGCGGATCAGCAGTGGGATGTTGAGCTTGCCCAGTGACTGGCGCAGGTCGTGCAGGTTGCGTAGCCAGAAGTCGACCTTGCAGGCGGCATCGTCGTGCGCGTGCCACTGGCCTGGGCTGGCCAGCCATAATGCCAATGTGGGGCCCCGTTCGCAGGCAGCACTCAGGGCGGTGTTGTCGTCTATGCGCAGGTCGCTGCGTAGCCAGATCAGTTGCATGGTGTACTCATTCAGCAGGCCGGCGGTCATTGCCTTGCAGCGCGCGCAATGCCGCCTGCGGTGTATCGAACAGGTAAAGCTCAGGCAGGTTCATTGTCTGCAACTGGGCTTGGTGCAGCGCGACAGTGGCGCCGCCCAGCAGCTTTACCCCAGGGACCCCTTGCAGGGTACGCAGCAGGGCCTTGGCATCGATGCGCGGACCTAGCTGCAAGAGCAACGCGCGGGGCTGTAGCGCGATAACGGCACGTTGCAGTTGCGCGCCACTGACCGGCTGTTCAAGCACTTCGACCGGGATGCCGTTGCTGCTCAGTAGCCAGGCACACAGCCACAGGCCCAGGTCGAAGGCATGCTCTGCATCCACTGCCAGCAGCACGGCTGGCCCATGCAGCAGTTGGTTGTCGTGATAGACCCGCGCGCCCAGCTTGCTGCGTAGCCAGGTATGGAAAAAAACCTGCTCGAGCTGGGCATTGAAATAGTTGCGCCAGCGTTGGTTCAGGCTGTCCATCAGCGGTAGCAACAGTTGTTCGCACAAGGTGACGGCGGGGTACAACGCCATGGCCTGGTTGAGTTGCTGGTCGAGGGCACGTTGGGAGAGGTTGGCGATGGCCTCGATCAGTTGCTGCTGACGGGTTTGCCAGTCGCCTTGTGGCGCTACGGCTGAGGGCTTCTCGAGCAGTTCGCGTACCTGGCCCACTGACGCGCCGCGTGCCAGCCAGGCGAGAATGGCGTCGACCCGGTCGACCTGGTCTTGGCCATACAGGCGATGGCCTTTGGCGGTGCGTTGCGGTTTGAGCAGGCCATATCGCCGCTCCCAGGCCCGCAATGTCACCGGGTTCACTCCGGTACGCCGGGCCAGTTCGCCAATCGGCATCAGCATGTCAGACGGCATTGCGTAGCCCCAGGCTGTCGGGGTGAGGTTGCAGGTAGGCCTGCTGCAACAGGTAGGGGTCAGGGTGTTTGCGCAGATAGTGCTTGAGCAGGGTCAGCGGCACCACCAAGGGCACCACGCCTTGCTGGTACTGATCGATGATGTGCTGGAGTTCGGCCTTGTCCTGCGGGGTCATTGCCCCTTTGAAATAACCACTGAGGTGCTGCAGCACATTGCCATGGGTCCCTCGGCTGGCGCAGCGACGCAGGGCCTGCATCAGCTGGCTGAAGTAACGTGGCCCGATCTCCTGGGGGTCGTCGTCCCTGCTCATGCTCCCAAGCAGACGGCCCAGCTGGCGATAAGCCTGGGGGTTGTTGGCCATCAACAGGTATTTGTAGCGGGAGTGGAAGCGCACCAAGGCACCGCGGCTCAGGCCTTGGGCCAGCAGGTGCTGCCAATCGGCGTAGGCGTAGACACGGCTGATGAAGTTCTCGCGCAGCACCGGATCGTGCAGGCGGCCTTCTTCCTCCACGGGCAGGTCCGGGCGACAGGCGCAGAAGGCGGCAGCATAGGCACCTGTGCCGCCTTGAGGGGCGGGGTAGCCATTGTCCTGGTAGACCTTGACCCGCTCCAGGCCACAAGAGGGCGATTTCTGCATGAAGATGTAGCCGCAGATATCGTCGAGCTCGGCGGCCATTTGCTCGCCGTAGGTGCGCAACGGGCCGGTGAGGTCGTTGCCGGGATCGCGGGTGCCGACCACCGAAGGGTGCTCGGGGTCGCCGACCAGCCGGATCGGATCACGCGGTACACCCAGGCCAATCGCCACCTCGGGGCAGACCGGCAGCCAGTCGAAATGCGCTTCCAGCTGTGTACGGCAGAGGTCGGACGCCTTGTGCCCGCCGTTGTAGCGCACACTGTGGCCCGTCAGGCAGGCGCTGATGGCGATGCGAGGCTTACGTTCGGTGGATGGCTCGTGCATGGCTGTCTCCGAAAAACTTGTACATGAATATAAGCTTGTACAAGTTTATTCCAGCACAGCCAGGCCGTTCTGCAAACCCGTATTTTGCAGGATTTGGCATTACAGCTTATTCGAGGTGCTCCAGAAGCCGCCGTGCCGCCTCCTGGCCGCTGAGCCAGGCGCCCTCTACGCGGCCGGACAGGCACCAGTCGCCACAGGCATACAGGCCTTGGTCGGCATCGGCCAGCGCGCCCCATTCGTGGCTCCCCGCCGGCCGTGCGTACAGCCAGCGGTGCGCCAGGGCGAAGGAGGGGGCTGGCACCACGCAGCCAACCAGCTCGGCGAATTCGCCCCAGAGCTGTTCGATGACTTCTTCCTTGGCCAGGTCGAGGTGTTGTTTGCTCCAGTGGGATGTGGCATGCAGCACCCAGGTGTCGAGATGCTCGTCACGGCCTGGTTTGCTGCGATTGCGCGCCAGCCAGTCGAGTGGGTTGTCCTGCACGAAGCAGCCTTGCATGGGGGTGTCGAGGGGGGACTGGAAGGCCAGGGCAACGGCCCAGGTCGGTTCCATCACCACGCCGGCTGCCACGGCGGCGAGCTTGGGCGTGGCAGCCAGCAAAGGTGTGGCCTGGGGCGCGGGGACGGCAATCACCACGCGGCTGAACGGGCCATGGCTGCAGCCTTCGGTATCTTGCAGGTGCCAGTACTGCTTGCCCCGGAATACTTCAGCGATACGGCAGCCGAAGTTCACCGTCACGTCCTTGAGCAGGCCGCGGGTGATGGCGCTCATGCGCGGCACGCCCACCCAGCGCGTCTGTTCGTCAGGGGAGGGTGTGAGTTCGCCGTCACGGTAGTTGTACAGTTGCGGTTTCCACTGCGCGGCCCAGCCGGCAGCGACCCACTGTTGTACCTGTTCGACGAAACGCCGGTCGCGGGCAGTGAAGTACTGGGCGCCAAGGTCGAGCGCACCGGCCTCGCTGCGCTTGCTGGCCATACGCCCGCCACTGCCGTGGCCTTTGTCGAACAAGTGAACGGATTGCCCGGCCTTCTGCAGGGCCTGGGCGGCGGAAAGGCCGGCGATACCGGCACCGATGATGGCAATAGGTACTGTCATGATGGCCTCTTCAAACCTTGCTGTACGCAGACTACGCTGTCAGGCAAACCTGTACAATGCACAATGTTTGTATAAGGTTATTCCGCTTTAAAGAGCAGGTTGGCCTATGTTTATCCGAGAGCGTTTGGTTAAAAAAGTGCCTTGATCTTAAAAATAGACCATGGCCGCACTCTGCGAGGACACAGCCATGCATATATTGCTGACAGGCGGTACCGGCTTGATCGGCCAGCACTTGTGCCAGTTCTGGCGCGGCCAGGGCCATCGTCTTACCGTGTGGAGCCGGCGCCCCGAACAGGTGCCGCGGCTCTGTGGCACCGGCGTGCGGGGTATTGCACGCCTGGAAGACTTGGCAGCCGATGAGCCCGTGGACGCGGTAATCAACCTGGCCGGTGCGCCCATTGCCGATCGGCCGTGGACGGGGGCGCGACGTAACCTGTTATGGGCCAGCCGCATCACCCTCACCGAGCAGTTGCTGGCCTGGCTGGGCAGCCGCGAGCAGCGCCCTGAGGTGCTGATTTCGGGGTCGGCGGTGGGGTGGTACGGCGACGGTGGTGAACGCGAGCTGACCGAAGCCTCGCCACCGGTGCGGGAAGACTTTGCCAGCCAGTTGTGTATCGCCTGGGAAGAAACTGCCCTGCGTGCACAGAGCCTCGGTATCCGGGTGGTCCTGGTGCGCACCGGGCTGGTGCTGGCCAGCGATGGTGGCTTTTTGTCGCGCCTGCGTCTGCCTTTTAAAATGGGGCTGGGAGGGCCGTTGGGCAATGGACGACAGTGGATGCCCTGGGTCCATATAGAGGACCAGGTCGCCCTGATTGATTTTCTCTTGCAGCGCAAGGACGCCAGCGGTCCTTATAATGCCTGCGCGCCAGAGCCTGTACGCAACCGTGCATTCGCCAAGGCCCTGGGCCGGGCCATGCATCGTCCGGCCTTCATGCCCATGCCCGGGCTGCTGCTCAAGGCCGGGCTCGGTGAGCTTTCCACCTTGCTGCTCGGTGGCCAGCGGGCCCGCCCCGTTCGCTTGCTGGCAGCGGGTTTCACTTTCCGTTTCAACGATCTGCAATCGGCCCTGGACAACCTGTCCAGCCGCCTCTGACATAGGACGCTGCATGACCGATCACGCCTTGCTGTTGGTAAACCTGGGTTCCCCGGCTTCCACCTCGGTGGCCGATGTGCGCCGCTATCTCAACCAGTTCCTGATGGACCCTTACGTGATTGACCTGCCTTGGCCGGTGCGGCGGCTGCTGGTGTCGCTGATTCTGATCAAGCGCCCGGAGCAGTCGGCCCATGCCTACGCCTCGATCTGGTGGGACGAAGGTTCGCCGTTGGTGGTGCTGACCCGGCGCCTGCAAGCCGCGATGGTCGAACACTGGCCCCACGGCCCGGTGGAGGTTGCCATGCGTTATGGCGAGCCGGCGCTGCCGCAGGTGCTGGCGCGCCTGGCCGCCCAGGGCGTACGTAACGTTACCCTGGCACCGCTTTATCCACAGTTCGCCGACAGTACGGTGACAACGGTCGTGACGTTGGCCAAGCAGACCATCGCCGAACAGCAGTTGCCGCTGCAGTTGCGCGTGCTGCAACCGTTCTACGATGACCCGCAGTACATCCAGGCCCTCGCTGCCAGCGCCAGGCCCTACCTGCAGCAGGATTACGATCACCTGCTATTGAGCTTCCATGGCTTGCCGGAGCGGCATCTGAAAAAGCTCGACCCCACGGGCAAGCATGACTTCCAGGCGGCCGATTGCTGCAAGGACGCCAGCGCCGAGATGCGCGCGGTGTGCTACCGCGGGCAGTGCCTGGCCACCGCCAAGGCCTTTGCGACGGCGATGGGCATCCCCGACGGCAAATGGTCGGTGTCATTCCAGTCGCGGCTGGGGCGGGCCAAGTGGATCGAACCTTATACCGAGACGCGTCTGGATGAACTGGCCAAGGCGGGGGTCAAGAAGCTCCTGGTAATGTGCCCGGCATTCGTGGCCGATTGCATCGAGACGCTTGAAGAGATTGGCGACCGCGGCAAGGAGCAGTTCATCGAGGCGGGAGGGGAGGAACTGGTGCTGGTGCCGTGCCTGAACGATCACCCGGAGTGGGTGCGGGTGTTGGCCGGGATGTGTGAACAGGTGTGATGTCCAGGGCTGACCAGCCGGCTTCCACAGTGTCTATGGGAGCCGGCCGGCGGGCGACAGGGCCAGTGCAGCCCTGGCAAAACTGAAGGTCAGGAGATCAAGGCAACTGATCATCCAGCTTCTTGTGTTTCCAGCCATCATTGCCCGGCAGGATCAGGTTCAGGGCGATGGCCACAATGGCGCACAGGGCAATGCCCTTCAGGCCCCAATCGTCTGGCCCGTCACCGCTGCCTACCAAGACCCCGCCGATGCCGAACACCAGGGTGACCGAAACGATCACCAGGTTGCGCGCCTCGCTCAGGTCGATCTTGTGGCGGATCATGGTGTTCATGCCCACTGCCGCGATCGAGCCGAACAGCAGGCAGAGTATGCCGCCCATCACGGGCACCGGGATGCTTTGCAGCAACGCGCCGAACTTGCCGATGAAGGCCAGGGTAATGGCAAAGCCTGCCGCCCAGGTCATGATCTTCGGGTTGTAGTTCTTGGTCAGCATCACCGCGCCAGTGACTTCGGCATAGGTGGTGTTGGGCGGGCCGCCGAACAGGCCGGCGGCGGTGGTCGCCAGGCCGTCACCCAGCAGGGTGCGGTGCAGGCCCGGCTTTTTCAGGTAGTCGCGGCCGGTCACACTGCCTACCGCAATCACCCCGCCGATGTGCTCGATCGCCGGTGCCAGGGCAACCGGCACGATGAACAGGATGGCCTGCCAGTTGAATGCCGGTGCGGTGAAATTGGGCACCTCGAGCCACGGGGCGGCGGCGATCTTGGCGGTGTCGACCACACCAAAGGCAAACGACAGGGCAAAGCCGACCAGCACACCGGCAATGATCGGCACCAGGCGGAAAATGCCTTTGCCGAACACGGCGACAATCAGTGTGGTCAGCAGCGCCGGCATGGAAATCAGCATGGCGGTCTGGTATGGCAGCAGTACGCTGCCGTCGCCGGCTTTGCCCATCGCCATGTTGGCGGCGATCGGCGCCATGGCCAGGCCGATGGAGATGATCACCGGCCCAATCACCACCGGGGGCAGCATGCGGTCGATGAAACCAGTGCCCTTGATCTTCACCATCAGGCCCATGAAGGTGTACACGAAGCCTGCGGCCATCACCCCGCCCATGGTCTCGGCCAGGCCGAACTGGCCCTTGGCGAGAATGATCGGGGTGATGAAGGCAAAGCTCGATGCCAGGAATACGGGCACCTGACGGCCTGTGACCAGCTGGAACAGCAGGGTGCCGATGCCGGCGGTGAACAGGGCGACGTTCGGGTCGAGGCCGGTAATCAGCGGCATCAGCACCAGCGCGCCGAATGCCACGAAGAGCATCTGCGCGCCCGAGACGACCTGGCGCCAGAGCGGGTCGTTGAAGCCGTCCTGCATGTCAGGCGTCCTTCTGCTTGGTGCCGAAAATCTTGTCACCGGCGTCGCCCAGGCCGGGGACGATGTAGCCATGTTCGTTCAGGCGCTGGTCGATCGAGGCGGTGTAGATCTGTACATCCGGGTGGGCTTTTTCCACCACCTCGATACCTTCGGGTGCGGCGACCAGCACCATGGCGCGGATTTCCTTGCAGCCCGCTTTCTTCAGCAGTTCGATGGTGGCTACCATCGAGCCGCCGGTCGCCAGCATCGGGTCGATGATCAGCGCCAGGCGCTGGTTGATGTCCGGCGCGAGCTTTTCCAGGTAGGTGTGGGCTTCGAAAGTTTCCTCGTTGCGCGCGACACCCACGGCGCTGACCTTGGCGCCCGGGATAAGGCTGAGTACACCATCGAGCATGCCGATGCCGGCGCGCAGGATCGGCACCACGGTAATCTTCTTGCCGGCGATTTTTTCAACCTGCACCTTGCCACACCAGCCGTCGATCTCGTAGGTTTCGAGTGGGAGGTCCTTGGTGGCTTCATAGGTCAGGAGCGCGCCGACTTCCTGGGCGAGTTCGCGAAAATTCTTGGTGCTGATGTCGGCACGGCGCATCAGACCGAGCTTGTGGCGGATCAGCGGGTGGCGGATCTCACGAGTGGGCATAGGGGGCTCCGAAAGGCGGGCAAAAAAACCGCGCTAGATTAATCTATTCAGCCTTTGCTGTCGTGTAGTCCTTTTGCACGTTAGTCCATAAATGCTTGATCTGTGACGAGCGGATGCGTACCTTTGCCCGCTTTTCCAAATCGCCCCCCGGAGAGCGCCATGTCCGCCGATCTCGAGCACATCCGTCAAGTCATGCGCGAGGCAGACTGCCTGTACAACGAAGCCGAAGTGGAAGCGGCAATCGCCAAGGTCGGTGAACAGATCTGCAAAGACCTGCACGACAAGAACCCGGTCGTGTTCTGTGTAATGAACGGCGGCCTGATCTTCGCCGGCAAGCTGCTGACTCACCTGCAGTTCCCGCTGGAAGCCTCTTACCTGCATGCCACCCGGTACCGTAACCAGACCAGTGGTGGTGAGCTGTTCTGGAAGGCCAAGCCGGAGGTTTCGTTCATAGACCGCGACGTGCTGGTCGTGGACGATATCCTCGACGAAGGCCATACCCTCAGCGCCATCATCGAGTTCTGCAAGCACGCCGGTGCTCGCTCGGTGCACAGCGCCGTGCTGATCGACAAGGACCACGACCGCAAGGCCAGCCCTGATCTGAAGGCTAGCTATGTTGGCCTGTCCTGCGTCGATCGCTATATCTTTGGCTATGGCATGGACTATAAAGGTTACTGGCGAAACGCTAACGGTATATTCGCAGTAAAGGGGATGTGACATGCGCCAGCCTGCGTTCATCGACCAATCGCTGTTCGCCGGGCTGGTACAGAAAGCGGCCGATGCGCCCCGTGGTCGCTACCACTACAGCTTCCATGAAACCCTGGAGCCCTGCCACCGCCTGGCGGTTGGCATGCAGCCCTGCACCTATGTTGCACCGCATCGGCACCTGAGCGACGACAAGGCCGAGACCCTGTTGGCGCTCAAGGGGCGCTTGGGGATTCTGCTATTCGACGAGCACGGCGAGGTGATCGGCAAGCGTGTGCTGCAGGCCGGCGGAGACTGCATTGGCGTGGACATCCCGCCCAGGGTCTACCACAGCCTGGTCGTGCTGGAAGCCGACAGTATTCTGTTCGACTGCAAGGCGGGCCCCTATACGCCGCTGGGCGAGGGTGAGCATGCCCCTTGGGCACCACGCGAAGGCGAAGACGGGGTGGCGACCTATCACGCGTGGATGATCGCGCAGTTCGAGTGACAACGGCCATGGAGTAGCGTGCTAGAGTGCCCCCTCATGCCAAGGAGCCTCACATGCGTGCGATTGTTCCCCTGCTGCTGGCGGTAAGCCTGCCCCTGGCCGCTGCTCCCCTGCACAGCCAGTTTCTCCCGCCCGATGACCTGTCGTTGCGCCAGGAAGCGCCGACGGCTCAGCAGTTGCTGCAGGTAACCGATTATTCGGTGGTCGTGGGCGCCCAGCGCCAGTCCGACCAGCAACCCATCCCGATTACCGCCTCTTTGCAGATGCGCCTCAAAGGCAAGCCGCTGAGCAAGGGGGCGACCATCAGCCAAGTGCTGCTCACCTTCGACGGTGAAGCCGGCAAAAGCCTGAAAAAACCGGTGTACGACGACAAGACCCGTACACTGAGCCTCAACTACCCGGTGAGCGACTATCGCGTGGTCATGGACCTGCTGCGCAACGAGACGGTATATGTGCAGTTCCTGACGTATGCCAATGGCCATGTCTGGGCCGACCTGCACACCGGTACCGTACGTACGCGTTGAGGCGTGCGGCCTGCGGGGGGTAAACTGCCGGCCTTCGAAATTCCGTGATGGTCCAGTTGGAGCCGGCAATGCGCAAAGACAAGAAGCAGGTGATTGGTGACGAAATCAGCGACGACTACATCAAGTCGTTCCTACAGTTTGAACCGGCCGATGGCGTGACCTCGCCGTCGCTGCACAAGTTGGTCAAGGCCTACCGTGGCTTGCGCATCGACGACTTCGAGCGTTTTATCGGCTTCTTCGTCGAGGCGGGTTACGACCTTGATGGCAAGGACGAGCACGGCAAGACCTTCGTCGAGCAGATTGCAGACCAGCGCAATGCGTCTGAGTACATCGAGATCATCGCGCAAGCCCGCGGCTGATACGTTGGCCTGTGCTGGCCACAGCGCAGGCACAAAAAAACGCCCCGAGGGGCGTTTTTTCGTTTCAGCTGGCTCAGGCGTAATGCTTGGCCGGGCTGTCTTCCACCAGTTCCAGCGCCACGTCGTTGTCGGCGCTGATCTTGTTGTACAAGGCGGCGTCGGTGGCCAGGGTCTTCTCGCGAGCCGGGAAGATCTCCTTGAGCTTGGCAGCCCAGGCACCTTTGGCCTGCTCGGGGAAGCAGCGTTCGATCAACTCGAGCATGATCGACACTGTGACCGAAGCACCCGGCGAAGCGCCGAGCAGCGCGGCCAGGCTGCCGTCCTGGGCCGAAACCAGCTCGGTACCGAACTGCAGGATACCGCCTTTTTTCGGGTCTTTCTTGATGATCTGTACGCGCTGGCCGGCCACTTCCAGGCGCCAATCTTCGGCTTTGGCCTGCGGATAGAAGCGGCGCAACGATTCCAGGCGTTGTTCCATCGACTGCATCACTTCGCTGACCAGGTACTTGGTCAGGTCCATGTTGTCGCGGGCCACGGCCAGCATCGGGCCGATGTTGCCCATGCGTACCGATAGCGGCAGGTCCATGAACGAGCCGTGCTTGAGGAACTTGGTAGTAAAGCCTGCGTATGGGCCGAACAGCAGCGATTTCTTACCGTCCACCACGCGGGTGTCCAAGTGCGGCACCGACATCGGCGGCGCACCGACGGCGGCCTGGCTGTAGACCTTGGCCTGGTGCTGCTTGACGATTTCCGGGTTGTCGCAACGCAGCCACTGGCCGCTTACCGGGAAGCCGCCAAAGCCTTTGCTCTCCGGGATACCGGACAGTTGCAGCAACGGCAGGGCCGCGCCGCCGGCGCCGAGGAACACGAAGCGGGCGTCGACTTCACGGCTGCCGCCGCTGTTGACGTCCTTGATGCTGACCGTCCAGCCGGCACCGTTACGGCGCAAACCGACGACTTTCTTGCTGTACTTGACCTGCGCGTTCGGCGTGTCGCCCAGCAGCTTGAGCAGCTTGTTGGTCAGGGCGCCGAAGTTGACGTCGGTGCCTTTCATCACGCGGGTGGCGGCGATGTGCTGGTCGGCCGGGCGGCCTGGCATCATCAGCGGCATCCAGTCCTTCATCACGGCCTTGTCTTCGGTGTATTCCATCTCGGCGAAGGCGTGGTGCTGCTTGAGCAGCTCGAAGCGCTTCTTGAGGAAGGACACACCCTTGTCACCTTCGACATAGCTCAGGTGCGGGACCGGGTTGATGAAGGCACGGGCCGAGCCGAAGTTGCCTTTCTTGCTCAGGTAGGCCCAGAACTGGCGCGAAACCTCGAACTGGGTGTTGATGTGCACGGCCTTTTTGATGTCGATGCTGCCATCGGCGGCCTGGGGCGTGTAGTTCAGCTCGCACAGCCCGGCATGGCCGGTACCTGCGTTGTTCCAGGGGTTGGAGCTTTCCGCGGCCCCGGAGTCCATCGCCTCGACGACCTCCAGTTTGAGGGTCGGGTCGAGCTCCTTGAGCAGTACGGCCAGGGTGGCACTCATGATGCCCGCGCCTACCAGTACTACATCAACCGATTCGTTCTGCGCCATTTAACGCGTCTCCACAATCTACAGCTACCTAATTGACAGCACAGGACCCCAGGGGTGCCAGGATCGCCATGTCCGACTCTTCGCAGTTCTTGCAACTTCCGCGGACACCGCCAATCAGTCTTCGGGTTCGGGTATTGAACGCTGTTTGCCACAGGTGCGGCAATTCGACTTATGGTCAAGGTGTCGTGCGTGCGCTATGGAGCAGCCTCAGATGCTCATTGGAAATGAGCGTTTAAGCCGCCTGTTCAGGGCTGTTCGGGACACATCTGCCGCTTTTGCACATGCCAGACTGTTCATTTGCTCGCCACACTCTCGTGAAGTTGTGAAAAACCGTTTTTTCACGCTCTTTTGGAGACGTGAACCTCAAAAGGGGACTGCGCGATGGCAACCCACAGGTTCATGCAGTGCGAAGGGCCGGAAAAGCAGGCACGACAGCCGATGCAAGACCTGAGTGGAAGGCTCTCTGTGGGCTGGGCGTTGGAGGTGCCGGGGTCAAACGGCAAATTGCGGGGCCCGATCAGGAGACGTCCTTATAATCGGGGGAAGATTATAACGATGTCGCGGGCAGAAAGGTCGTTATTCGTGCATTTTATTGCGGCGTTTGTCAGGCTGGCACGGTGCATTGCTGCCAGTGATGGCTTGCGCGGGCGCAAATCCGGGCTTCGTCGGGCAGTTCCCGACCCAGCCAGGCAGGCTGGATTTCGCTGACCTGCAGCCAGCCGCCGCCGCTTGGCGCGTGGCTGCACGCTTTGAACGCCAGGCATTTGCCTTCGGCATCCAGGCGGGCGTAGCAGCGGTGGCGCGGGCGTTGAAAGAGCAGGGTCCAGAGCGAGGCCATGGCGGGGAGTCCTGTGCGTTGGGGCTTGGCGTAAGCATATCTGCAGGGCCATGAAACCATTGTGACAACCCTCGCTGGCGGCAACCTTCACGCCGCAGGGAAACAGGCAGCTGCACGGGACGCTTTTTTCTTGCCGTGTGTGGCTTGCCGCTTATCGCCTGCCGCTAGGTATACTGTCGACCTTTGCCGCATTTTCTGGAGAAACGCGCATGTTGCAACGTCTGTTGTTCGGTTTGCTTGCCGTGGCCAGCCTCAGCCTGGTTGGTTGTGCCCACAGCCCGCAACAACTCAGCCCGCAGCCCAAACTCAACGCCCAGCTTGCGCCAGTCGGCCATGGCCAGCCGGTGGTGGTCAAGGTGGTCGACGGCCGGCCTTCGCAGTCCTTGGGCACTCGCGGTGGCATGTACCCTGAAACCAGCACCATCAGTGTCAACGGCAATGACATCGTGCCCAAGTTGCAGGCCCAGGCCGAAGCGGCGGTGCGCCTGCTGGGCTTCACCCCTACGGCTAACGCCTACAATGCGCCACAGCTGACCGTGACCCTGGCCGAGCTGAAGTACCAATCGCCCAAGGACAACCTGTATGTGACCGAGGCCACGATCGGCGCGACCTTCCGTGCCGATGTGTCCAACGCCAACCGCCGCTACAGCGGCCGTTATGGGGCTTCGCTGGACCAGCGCTTTGGCATGGCGCCAAACCAGGAAACCAACACCAAGCTGGTGGGCGATGTGCTGAGCGACGCCCTGACTCGCCTGTTCAAGGACCCGACCATCGGGCAGGTGCTGAGCGAGTAAACGTCTCCCGAGGTAAAAAGAACCCGCCGCCTGCGTGCCAGGCCGCGGGTTCTTGTTTATCTGTCCTCAGGCCGCTTCGATATGGAAATTCAGCACACTCACGCCGGTGAGCACATCCACCTCAGGTAAATGCTCATGCACATGGCCGCCCAAGGCGCAATAAACCAGCCACTGACGGTCCTGGACATTGATCGCAAAGCCATCGATCAATGCCTGTTGCTCGTCGCTCTGGGTGACGAGATAGAGGCGGTCCTGGTTTTCGGCATGCAGCATCAACACGCTCCGGGTCGGGAAAGGGCCGTCAGGGTGGCCTGTTCTGATGACGAGCATGTGACAGATGAAATTTAGTGACACTTTGTCGCCCCGCCCAGGCGCCGGAGTGGGACTTCGGTAGAATGCCGGCCTGTCGTTCCAACCGAGGTTGCGTGATGTCCTTGCAAGTGCTTTGGGGGTTGCTGGCCACCCACCCGACCAAGCTGATCAATCTGCTGGCGCTGCTGATGACCTGCCCGGGCGGGTTGCTGCTGCACAGTGCGCGGCGTCGCGAAGCGATCACCCGCGAGCGCCTGGCGGTGGATGAGGGTGTGGTCGATGCATTCGGCCAGCGAGTGCCGCGTTACTACTACATCCTCGGCTTTTCCTGCCTGGCCATGGCGCTGCTGCTGTCCTGGCTCAGTACCTGGATCTGATCTGCGGGGCTGCCAGGCAACCCCGCCCGGTCAGGCTACCGGTGCTTGCTGCCTGACCTGGTACTGATTGCGCACCGGCGTTGCATACTGCAGCACCAGGTACGGCCGCTGCGCTTCAGGGCAGGCATCCAGGCGGCGCTGCCATTCTTCCCTGGCCTTGGCCAGCTCTTCGGGTGGGAACACCTGCTCTGCGCTCGGCACCTGCAGTGCCTCGTCTTTCTCGCCCCACATGGCATACGCCAGGTAGTGCACCGGGAACAACCGGTAGCCACCCAGAATCTGCCGATCGATCTCCACCGCCAACTGCTTGGTGTCTTCGTAGAACTCAGTCACCGGTGGGGCGAAGTTGATGTGCACGCGGCCCTTGTAGCCGGTGATGCCCTTGGCGATGCTGTTGTCGTCTTCCCCAGGCGCCTTCTTGTAGGTGCCGGTGGTGGCGCGGATGTACAGCTCGCGCGCCTTGGCCTGGTCACAAGGGTCATACTCGTAGCTGATCGAGACGGGGATCAGGTTCAGGCTCTGGATCACCGCGCCGAACGGCTCGTCCTTGCGGCTCATGTGGAACATCTTGAGGATCGCCGAGTCGGTGCGGTCGTCCCCATCCTTGGCGCGGCCTTCGGCCTGGGCAATCCAGATCGAGGTACCATCGTTGCGGATCGAATGGTTGATGTACGCCGAAAGCAACTGGTAGGCGGCCAGCTTCTCGCGACGACCGCTGAGCGATCGGTGGACGATGAAACTCTTGTTCAGGCGCATCATGTCGCTGACGAACGGCTTTTGCAGCAGGTTGTCGCCAATGGCGATACGCGGCGTTGGCAGGCCGGCGTGGTACACCGCATAGTTGACGAAGGCCGGGTCCATGACGATGTCACGGTGGTTGGCCAGGAACAGGTAGGCAGTGCCCGACTTGAGCTGCTCGACACCGGAATAGGTGACGCCGTCGGTGGCTCGCTCGATGGTCTGGTCGACGTAGTACTCGACCTTGTCCTGCAGGGTGGAGACGCCGGTGACGCCGGCGAATTCCTTGCGCAGGCGGCGGGCGATCAGCGGCTTGAGCAGCCAGCCGAAGGCGCCCGCGGCGCGGGGGAAGCGGAAGTGGGTGAGGATATCGAGGAATGCCGGGTCGCTGAGCAGGCGTGCCAGAACGGCAGGGACCTCAGCATCGTCGTACGGTCGGATGGCATCGAATTCGCCCATCATGCTCTCTTGTTGGAAACGGCTAGGGTAATAAGGTAGGGGCAGGCTCCGAAAAACGGCTCGGACGCACACAGGCCCTGTAAACAGACCGGCAATTATACGCATAAGTCACCGCGGAGGCCGCGATGCTGGAAACCGACTTCTATGATTGCCCCTATTGCGGCGAACGGGTGGAAACCACTGTGGATATCTCCGCTGGCGACCAGATCTACACTGAAGACTGTCAGGTGTGTTGCCAGCCTGTGGTGTTTATCCTGCAGGTGCACGGTGACGAATGGATGCTTGAAGTCAGACGCGAGGACGATGCCTGAATGCGGCGGATCTACGAACCGGAAAACCTGATGGAGGCGCAAATGTTGGTCGGCATGCTGGCCAGTGAAGGGATCGAGGTGCATCTGGTGGGCGGTGATCTGGTAGGCGGTGTCGGTGAACTGCCGTTGCAGGGGTTGCTTGGCCTCGCCGTGCCCGATGAGCAGGCCAGTTACGCACGGCAACTGATCGATGCGTACAATGGTGCTCAGCCGCTTGCCGGCGACGAACCGGATAGTTACCCCGGTACCTTGATCTGCTAGGTTTTGAATCGCCCATGTGTGGACGCTACGCCCTGTTTCGCTGGCCCCAGGCCCTTGCCAGCCTGCCGGGCTTCCCTGCCGGCCAGCCGGCGCAATGGAACATATCACCGGGCGCCTCGGTGCTCATCCAGCGCCAGGTTGATGGCCAGATGCAACTGGCCAAGGCCCGCTGGGGGCTGACGCCGGCCTGGCTCACTGACCTTTCCCGCACCCCTGCCCACGCCCGTGCCGAAACGCTGGCCGAGCAACCGATGTTCCGCGAAGCGTTGCGCCAGCGGCGTTGCCTGATGCCGGCCAACGGCTTCTACGAATGGCGCGGCACCGTGCGCAAGCGGCCGTACTGGCTGACGCCGGGGGAAGGCTCGGCGCTGTATTTTGCAGCTGTATGGGAGGCCTATCCTGTGCAAGACCAAGTCTGGTTGAGCTGCGCAGTGGTCACCCAGGCGGCAATGAACCAGCGCCGGCCGCTGATACTCGACGAGGCGGGGCAGGCGGCCTGGCTTGACCCGGATACGCCGGTTACCCGCTTGCACGAGTTGCTGGCCAGCCCGCCGGCAACGGTGCGGGAACGGGCCTTGGCCAATTTCGTCAATGATCCGAAACTGGATGCACCAGAATGTTTGACGCCGTTATGACCCTAGTTGGCATATACATACAACTAATAGTGCCTAGCATTTTTGCCAGTTGACGCTCCATGGAGCTGCCCTTACGGTAAAACTCACGTACCAGGGCAGCTTTTAAAGGGGTGCACGATGAATAATGATTTTATGTCGGATGAGGAAAATTCACGCGCCGCGATTTCCTCCGCGCTCACACATTTTAGAATCTTACCTTTTGCGGAGTCTGATGCCAGGCAGTATGTGCGTTGGTTTCACTATGCCGACTTTCAGCCCACAGGCATATTGATTGAGCCAGGGGGTGTAGTCGATTATCACCTAACATTACCTCCCGAGCTGTCAGTCAAGGCTCAATTCTTGGTCGGTACTCCCGGTTTCAATGCCGGTGGTGTCGATACAGAAGTCCCTCGGATCTACGAAGTAGACAACCCCGACGACTCGGTCACTGATTCTGAAGGCGGAGTATTATGGCTGCGGGTTGTTTCTGATACGCCGGGCGCGGATTCATTGTCTGCTACGTTTAAGGTCTCACGCTTGCATCTTGCTCATCGAATCGCAGTATTCATACAGGGCGAAACGTCCGCTGAGCAGTGGCCTTCGATTCTCTGCGGTGCACAGTTGAAGCGTCCACGAGCGCCAGTGCAGCTTATTGGCGAGAAGGTTGTGATAACCGCCTGGTGGATTACCGCCATGCGATATATGGATCACGATCCCTCGGCAGTGTTGGATGAATACAAAGATATTTTACGCATTGAAAACGAAATGGCCGCGATTGGCGACGGGGCTGAGCAGCATCCGCCAAGCCCGCTGCGAATATTGGTTTCGGAAAAGGAGGGCGGTAGCCCTAATGCCTCTCACTTTCGCATCAGCCTGCCGGATTATGGCAGCTCGTTATTGACCCCGGAGGGTGTGCGCGGCGACTGGGGCGTCTGGCATGAGTTGGGTCACATGCAGCACCAAATTTCATGGAGCGCAAATGCGTTGACTGAGAACTCCGTCAATATATTTTCTCTTGCGGTGCAGCGCGCGCAAAAAAAATACTCAAGGGTGGTGCCTTACGACCGTGAAGCGCATGCCTTTTTAAACAGTTCCGATCCGAATAAAAAGTTTGAAGACAATGACGAGTTTGTCCGCCTCATCATGTGGGAGCAACTACGGGCAGCTTACGGGGACGCGTTCTTTCATCGGCTCCATCGTGAAAGCCGTAGTCATGGCAACCCTGAACCTGGCCAGGGTGATGCTCAATACCGTCATTACTTCATGGTCACCAGCGCATGGGCTGCGCAGCACGATCTCACAACATTCTTCATTCGATGGGGTTGGCATCCAACCACGCGCACACTCGATGCGATCCGAGATTTGAGGCTGCCTATTCCTGAGCCGGACCCCTCCACCCTCCACGTGAAGGCCGAAACGCAGATCGACGCAGTTGAGCCGCATTCAGATGGTATCGAAATAAGGGGAGTTGCGCGCCCCGGGAGCCGCCTTAAAACCACCAATGATCCTGATATGGGTTGGTATGACCCAGAAGGCGGGATTACCTACGCCAGTGCCTCAGGCGATTTTCTAGTGGTCACCCGAAGGCTGGTCGATGGCAACGCAGTGGTCAAATCCTATGACCCACAAACGGGAGAGGCGCTGGGCGAGTCGAACCATGTGCCAGCGAACTTGCAGGGCGCGGCCGCCCAGTTCTCTTGCTGTACGGAACATGCAACCGGTGCCGATCATTGAGTTCCGGTCATAGTCGGTGACTGCGGCTATTGCCAGTCATCACGCCGGTGAACGGCCGGCGTGCGGCTGTACGCGACGAGTTGCTTGCATGGAATCGGATGTGGGCGAAGGTGTACACGGATGTGAAGAATCTTACTTACGGCTATAGCGGGCACTGGCGACTCGGCCTAGGATACGGCGCATGTAAAAAGGGAGTGTTTTCATGCGTAAGTCTTTTGTCGTCAGCCTGTTGAGTGCCGGCATCCTGCTGGCTGGTTGCCAGGCAGTGAATACCACCAGCGGCGGTGCTGTCGGCGTTGAGCGCAAGCAGTACATGTTCAGCATGCTCTCGACCGCTGAGGTCAACCAGATGTATGCCCAGTCGTATCAGCAAACCCTCGGCGAGGCTTCGAGCAAGGGCGCGCTGGACAAGTCCAGCGCCGATGCCAAGCGCGTTCAGGTTATCGCCGACCGGCTGATCGCCCAGGCGCCGAAGTTCCGCCCGGATGCTGCCCAGTGGCAATGGGAAGTCAACGTGATCAAGAGCGATGAGCTCAATGCCAACTGCGGGCCAGGCGGCAAGATCATCGTCTACACCGGGCTGATCGATCAGCTCAAGCTGACCGATGCCGAGATTGCCGCGGTGGTGGGTCACGAGATCGCCCACGCCCTGCGTGAGCACAGCCGCGAAGCCATGTCCAAGGCCTACGGTGTGGAAATGGCCCGCCAGGGTGCGGGTGCGCTGTTTGGTCTTGGCCAGAACAGCATCGCGCTGGCCGACCAGGTGGTGAACTACGCCATGACCCTGCCCAACAGCCGCGCCAACGAGAACGAAGCTGACCTGATCGGCCTGGAACTGTCGGCGCGTGCCGGTTACGACCCGAATGCCGCGATCACCTTGTGGAACAAGATGAGCAAGGCGTCGGAGGGCGCACCGCCTGAGTTCATGAGTACCCACCCGGCCTCCGAGAGCCGCATCGCTTCGCTGCAGGCGGCCATCCCGAAGGTGATGCCGTTGTACGAAGCGGCGCGCAAGTAACACGCAGCAGGGCCCAGGTTTCAAGCTGCAAGTAAGGCCGGTACACCTGGTACAGGCTTGGCCTGCAGCTTGCAGCCGCAGTTGTTACCCCACCCAGCCACTGGTCTTCATCGCCGAGTACACGGCCACGACCGCCAGTACGAAGAACGCGGCCGCTGCCAATCGACGAATCAGCGTCAAAGGCAGTTTCTCTGCTGCAAAGTTACCCGCCAGTACCACGGGCACGTTGGCAATCAGCATGCCCAGGGTGGTACCGATGATCACCATGATCAGGTGTGGGTACTGGGCTGCCAGCATCACCGTGGCGACCTGGGTCTTGTCACCAATCTCGGCCAGGAAGAACGCGATCAGCGTGGTGAGGAACGGCCCGAAGCGGCGTGCCGGGTTTTCGTCGTCATCCATCTTGTCCGGCACCAGGGTCCACAAGGCTGTGGCGGTAAAGCTCGCGGCGAGCACCCAGTGCAACATTGTCTCGGTAAAGAATCCGCTGACCCAGGCCCCCACGGCACCGGCCGCGGCATGGTTGGCCAGGGTAGCGGCGATGATGCCGGCGATGATCGGCCAAGGCTTGCGGAAGCGGGCGGCGAGAATGAGCGCGAGCAGTTGCGTCTTGTCGCCAATTTCGGCGAGGGCGACGATCGCGGTGGGGACGAGCAGAGATTCCAGCATCAGGTTTCCTACGGGGGCGGGTCGACACGGCTATGACACGTACAGCCTTCCCGCCCCGGGTAAGGTGTGCGTGTCATAGGTCTTGTCAAACCCTGGATCCGTCTGCGCGGATCGTGGGTCGCACGCGCCATGGCCTGTGGGCCAAGTGTGTTGACGCGTGCCGGGCGAGCAGGGTGCTCGCGGGAGACTACTCCCCTAGGACGGAGCGGATTCTGCCTAGCCGAAACGCTTTCGGCAAGCCCTGTTTTTAACCGCGTGTTGCCCGGTAGATGCGAAAGCCGTCAGCTTCGGCGCACGTCTGGCAGTTGCCCAGGGCACCTTCGATCAATGGCTGGTAGCGCAGGAAGCTGTTGGCAACCAAGCGCATTTCGCCACCTTTTCGAAGGTGTTGGCCTGATTTTCTCAGCAAGTTTTCTGACGCCTGATAATTGGTGTGTACGCCGGTATGGAATGGCGGGTTGCTCAGAATCAGGCTCAGGTCGGTCGGCGCTGCATCGATGCCGTCGCCACTGATAACTTCGCCTTCCAGGCCATTGGCGGCCAAGGTCAAGCGGCTGGCGGCCACGGCAAAGGCGTCCACATCGAGCATTGTGACCCGGTTTTGGGGGTAACGCCGCTTGACCGTGGCACCCAGCACGCCCGCGCCACAGCCAAAGTCCAGCACATGGCCCGACGGCAGGTCGTCCAGATGCTTGAGTAGCAGCGCGGTGCCGCGGTCGAGCCGGCCGTGGCTGAACACGCCGGGGAGGCTGACGACCTGCAACGGGCCGTCTTCCAGTTCGAGGGCAAAGCGCTCGGCCAGGCTCTCCAGGGGCTTGGCTTGAGGGGCATGGTCAACGGTCACTTGCCATAGCTGGCAATGCCGGGCGCTGTCCAGCTTGCGTGGCTTACCGAACGCTTGCAGCTGCTTGGCTGCCCCCTCGATGCCGCCACGTTTCTCGCCCACCAGGTACAGCTCGCGGCCGCCCAGGCGTGATGCCAGGGCGTTGAGCAGGTAGGCCGCCAGTTCGCGGGATTTGGGCAGGAACAACACGGCCCGCTCGAAAGCCACCGGCGGCACCTCGACGGCGTAATGGCTACGCCCGGGGTAGCGGCCGTCGAGCATGGCCTGGTCACCGGCATGCCAGGTCCAGCCATGGGCCTTGGGCAGTTGGCCGAGCAGGTCGTCGGCGGGGGCGCCGGCGATCAGCAGCGGCCCCTGGAACAGGTCCGCCTGGCGGAGCAACACTTCACTGCGCGGGTCCATGGACGACGCCTCCTGAAAAAAGTGGCGCAGTGTAGCAGAGGCCGGCTTTGCGCTCAGCTGACCACGCGGCGGGGCTGGCCGGCGAAGAAGGCCTGGGCGTTTTCACTGAGCTGGCCGACGATGCGTTGGCGGGACTCCACCGCGCCCCAGGCGCTGTGAGGGGTAATCAACAGGCGCGGGATGCCTTGTTCCAGCAGCGGGTTGCCATTGACTGGCGGCTCCACGCTCAGTACGTCGGTGGCGGCGCCACCCAGATGGCCGTTGCGCAGGGCGTTGGCCAGGGCCTGTTCATCGATCAGGCCGCCGCGGGCAGTATTGACCACCAGTGCGCCCGGCTTGAGCAGCGCCAGTTCGCGGGCACCGAGCATGTGCCGGGTGTGTTCGTTGAGCGGGCAGTGCAGGGTGAGGGCGTCCACCTGCGGCAGCAATTCATCCAGCGGCAGCCGATCGTCGCGCGCTGGGCGCCCGGGTATCTGCCCGCTCAGCACGCGCATGCCGAAGGCTTCGGCCAGCCGTGCGACGGCGCCGCCCAGTTCACCATGGCCCAGCAGGCCAAGGGTCTTGCCCTCCAGTTCGACGATCGGGAAATCCAGCAGGCAGAACTGGCTGGCCTTGGCCCATTGGCCATCGGCTACGGCCTGGTTGTAGTCACACAAGCGTGTGGCCAGCGCGAGCAGCAGGGCGAGTGTGTGCTGGGCGACCGAGGGTGTGCCGTAGCCTTGGCAATTGCACACGGTGATGCCCTGGGCGCGGGCGGCTGCCAGGTCGACGTTGTTGGTACCGGTGGCGGCGACCAGGATCAGCCTGAGCTGCGGATTGGCGGCCAGGGTGGCCGCGTCGAGCATGACCTTGTTGCTGATCACCGCGACAGCGCCCTGCAAGCGCTCGGCCACTTGTTCCGGGCGGGTGGCGGGAAACAGCTCGAGTTCATCGAAGAGGTTACGCAGGGGAGAAAGGTCAAGGTCCCCCAGATCAAGGGACTGATGATCGAGAAACACGGCGCGACGCGGGCTGGGCATCTGGAAAGGCTCCGGTGGCTAGGGCAGGGATTGATCCATCCACCGAACAATGCCACTCATACCTGCGCCAGCCAAATCATTCCTTCGGCTGATTTGACCGTCACCCTGGCGAACTACAGTAGATCCAGATTTGTTCGGCTCGCTTTCACGAAAAGGGATACCCATGTTGCAGACCCGCATCATCAAGCCCGCCGAGGGCGCCTACAGCTTCCCGCTGCTGATCAAACGCCTGCTGATGTCTGGCAGCCGTTACGAGAAGACCCGCGAAATCGTTTACCGCGATCAGCTGCGGCTGACGTACCCCCAGCTCAACGAGCGCATCGCCCGCTTGGCCAACGTATTGACCGCCGCCGGGGTCAAGGCGGGGGACACCGTGGCGGTCATGGACTGGGACAGCCATCGCTATCTGGAGTGCATGTTCGCCATTCCGATGATCGGCGCGGTGGTGCATACCATCAATGTGCGCCTGTCACCCGAGCAGATCCTCTACACCATGAACCACGCCGACGACCGCTTCGTGCTGGTCAATAGTGACTTCGTCGGCCTCTACCAGGCCATTGCCGGGCAACTGACGACGGTCGACAAGACCCTGCTGCTGACCGACGGCCCGGACAAGACCGCCGAGCTGCCGAACCTGGTCGGCGAATACGAGCAACTGCTCGCCGCTGCCAGCCCTCATTATGATTTCCCGGATTTCGACGAGAACTCGGTCGCCACCACCTTTTACACCACTGGCACCACCGGCAACCCTAAGGGGGTGTACTTCACCCACCGGCAACTCGTGCTGCATACCCTGGCCGAGGCCTCGGTAACAGGCAGTATCGACAGCGTGCGCCTGCTTGGCAGCAACGATGTGTACATGCCCATCACTCCGATGTTCCACGTGCACGCCTGGGGCATACCCTACGCGGCTACCATGCTGGGCATGAAACAGGTCTACCCCGGGCGCTACGAGCCTGACATGCTGATCAAGCTCTGGCGCGAAGAGAAGGTCACCTTCTCGCACTGCGTGCCGACCATTTTGCAGATGCTGCTCAATTGCCCGGGCTCACAGGGCCAGGATTTCGGTGGCTGGAAGATCATCATCGGCGGCAGCGCACTCAACCGCTCGCTTTATCAGGCTGCGCTGGCCCGCGGCATCCAGCTGACCGCAGCCTACGGCATGTCTGAAACCTGCCCGCTGATTGCTGCGGCGCACCTGAACGATGAGCTGCAGGCCGGTAGTGAGGATGAGCGCGTCACCTACCGGATCAAGGCGGGGGTACCGGTACCGCTGGTGGAGGCGGCCATCGTCGATGGGCAGGGCAATTTCCTTCCGGCTGACGGCGAAACCCAGGGTGAGCTGGTACTGCGTGCGCCCTGGCTGAGCATGGGGTATTTCAAGGAACCACAGAAGAGCGAAGAGCTGTGGCAGGGCGGATGGCTGCACACCGGGGACGTCGCCACGCTCGATGGCATGGGTTACATCGATATCCGTGATCGCATCAAGGACGTGATCAAGACCGGCGGCGAGTGGATTTCCTCGCTCGACCTTGAGGACCTCATCAGCCGTCACCCTGCTGTGCGCGAAGTGGCGGTGGTAGGCGTGGCCGACCCGCAATGGGGAGAGCGCCCCTTCGCCTTGCTGGTGGTGCGCGAGGGCCAGGCAATCGACGCGAAGCTGCTCAAGGAGCACCTCAAGCCTTATGTCGAGGAAGGGCACATCAACAAGTGGGCCATTCCCAGCCAGATCGCCATTGTTACAGAAATTCCCAAGACCAGTGTGGGCAAGCTCGACAAGAAGCGCATCCGCCAGGACATCGTCCAGTGGCAGGCCAGTAACAGTGCTTTCCTTTCAACGCTCTAAGTGCGGTGCGGGTCGTGCACGTCAGAACACGACCCGCATGCCAGAGCGGTTCGTGCCTTGCCAAACGGGAAATATGCGCCATGCTTGAGCACTGCCGATACGCAGCCTGGGATACACAGGGCGAATTGGCGGCTGGTGTGCAAATCACACTTTAGAGGGATCAAGCACCCTAGTCTGCTGGCTATAGTCGGGGCCAGGGGATTTTCAGGAATGGGGGAGGGCGATACGTGCAACACGTGTCGCCGCGGGTGCAAGCCCGCATACCGGTCGCTCGGGGCCGTTCTTGAAAGGACTCACTGCCATAACAAAAAAGTACATGGAGTAGCGTCGATGACATCTGCAAACACGTTCTGGCGCCGGGCCAAGTTGCCCTTGGCCGTCAGCCTTGCTTCCACGCTCGCAAGTCCTGCTTTTGCGGTCAGTTTCAACATCGGGGAAATCGAAGGCCAGTTCGATTCGTCGCTCTCAGTCGGGGCCAGCTGGTCGACTGCCAACCCTAACAAGAACCTGATCGGGGTCAACAATGGCGGCAAGGGGCTGTCGCAGACCTCCGACGATGGCCACCTGAACTTCAAGAAAGGCGAAACCTTCTCGAAGATATTCAAGGGCATCCATGACCTGGAGCTCAAGTACGGCGACACCGGCGTGTTCGTGCGTGGCAAGTACTGGTACGACTTCGAACTGAAGGACGAGGGCCGCGAGTTCAAGGACATCAGCGATTCCGGTCGCAAGGAAGGCGCCAAGTCTTCCGGCGCGCAGTTGCTCGACGCGTTCGTCTACCACAACTATTCGATCGGCGATCAGCCAGGCTCGGTGCGCTTCGGTAAGCAGGTGGTGAGCTGGGGTGAGAGTACCTTCATCGGCGGGGGCATCAACTCGATCAACCCGATCGACGTGGCCGCCTTCCGCCGCCCGGGTGCCGAGATCAAGGAAGGCCTGATCCCGGTCAACATGTTCTACATCTCGCAGAGCCTGACCGACAACCTCTCGGCCGAGGCGTTCTACCAGATCGAGTGGGACCAGACCGTCGTCGACAACTGCGGTACCTTCTTCTCCCAGCCTGACATCATCGCCGATGGTTGCAGCAACAACCTGCGCGTGCTCAACAGCAGCCGCACAGTGCCCGGCGCGGCGCAGCAGTTCCTCGCCACCCGTGGCGTGGATATCAACGAAGAAGGCGTGATGGTGGCCCGTGGCGCCGACCGGGACGCCCGCGACAGCGGCCAGTTCGGTGTGGCCATGCGCTACATGTTCGAGCCGCTCGATACCGAGTTCGGCGCCTACTTCATGAACTACCACAGCCGGGCGCCGATTTTCAGCGCCACCGGTGCCTCACCGTCGGTCTTCGCCGGCTTGAGCGCGCTGCCGGCGCAATTGCGCACGCTGGCGCCGCTGATCGTGGCGGGCAACTCCAAGTACTTCGTCGAGTACCCCGAGGACATCCGCCTGTATGGCCTGAGCTTCTCTACCACACTGCCCACTGGCACCGCCTGGAGCGGTGAGATCAGCTACCGGCCGAATGCACCAGTGCAGTTGAACACCACCGACATTCTGTTTGCCGGTGTACGTCCGATTGGCGGCGCACTGGCCAACGCCTCGCTGCTCAGCGGCACCCCGGGTGAAGACCTGCACGGTTACCGCCGCAAGGAAATCACCCAGTTCCAGACCACCCTGACGCATTTCTTCGACCAGGTGATGGGCGCCAGCCGCATGACGGTGGTCGGCGAACTGGGCGTTACCCACGTCGGTGGTCTGGAGAGTGCGCATGATGTCCGCTATGGCCGCGACCCGGTGTTCGGCCCCGGCCCGCTGCCGGCAACCGGTGGCGCCGATACCTGCCAGGCGCTGAACGCCAGCACCATCGCTGGCGCCGGCCCCGGCGCCTCGACCACCAACCTCAACCGCAAGTGCGAAAACGACGGCTACACCACCAGTACCTCCTGGGGTTATCGCGCCCGGGTCATCTGGGACTACAACGACGTGTTTGCCGGGGTCAACCTCAAGCCCAACGTGGCCTGGTCGCATGACGTGTCCGGTTACTCGCCAGGCCCTGGCGGCAACTTCGAGGAAGGCCGCAAGGCAATCAGCCTGGGCCTGGACGCCGAGTACCAGAACACCTACACCGCCAGCCTGTCGTACACCAACTTCTTCGACGGCAAGTACAGCACCGTGGATGATCGCGACTTTGTCGCCCTCAGCTTCGGCGTGAACTTCTAAGCACACAGATCCAGGACGACACGACATGAACAAGACCAGAAGTCTGCTGCAAGCCGGTGTGCTGGGCCTGTCCCTGCTGGCGACCAGCGTCATGGCTGCGGTTTCCGCCGACGAAGCGGCAAAGCTGGGCAGCACCCTGACGCCCATGGGCGCAGAAAAGGCCGGTAACGCCGATGGCTCCATCGGCCCATGGCAACCGCTGGCCAAGACCGCCGGCAGTGTAGATGCCAAGGGTTTCCTTTCCGACCCATACGGCAGCGACAAACCGTTGTTCACCATCACGGCGCAGAACGTCGAGCAGTACAAGGACAAGCTCTCGCCGGGCCAGGTGGCGATGTTCAAGCGCTACCCGGACACCTTCAAGATCCCGGTGTACAAGACCCACCGGGGTGCCACGGTGCCTGACGAGGTGTTCGCCGCCATCAAGAAAAATGCTACCGCTACCACGCTGGTCGAAGGCGGCAACGGCCTCAACAACTTCCTGACGGCCGTGCCGTTCCCGATCCCCAAAAGCGGCCTTGAAGTGATCTGGAACCACATAACCCGTTACCGCGGCGGCAGCGTGACCCGTCTGGTGACCCAGGCCACACCGCAGCAGAATGGCTCGTACAGCCTGGTGTATTTCCAGGACCAGTTCGTCTTCCGCGATCGGATGAAGGACTACGACGCTAACAACCCGGGCAACATCCTCTTCTACTTCAAGCAGGAAGTGACCGCGCCAGCGCGCTTGGCCGGTACCGTACTGCTGGTGCACGAGACGCTCGACCAGGTGAAGGAACCGCGCAAGGCGTGGATCTACAATGCCGGCCAGCGCCGCGTGCGCCAGGCGCCGCAGGTGTCGTATGACGGCCCCGGCACTGCGGCCGATGGCCTGCGGACTTCGGACAACCTGGACATGTACAACGGTGCGCCAGACCGTTACGACTGGAAGCTCGAAGGCAAGAAGGAGATGTACATTGCTTCCAACGCCTACAAGCTGGACGATCCGAAGCTCAAGTACGCCGATATCCTGAAGGCAGGGCACATCAATCAGGACCTGACCCGTTACGAGCTGCGCCGGGTGTGGCATGTGGTCGCCACGCTCAAGCCGGGCCAGCGGCACATCTACGCCAAGCGTGACTTCTACATCGACGAGGACACCTGGCAGGCTGCGGTGATCGACCAGTATGACGGCCGTGGCCAGCTGTGGCGCGTTTCCGAGGCGCATGCCCAGGACTACTACAACGTGCAGGTGCCGTGGTACACGCTGGAGGCTATCTACGACCTGCAATCGGGCCGTTACCTGGCCCTTGGCATGAAAAACGAAGAGAAAAAAGCCTACGACTTCGGTTTCAGCGCCAGCAAGGCTGACTTCCAGCCAGCGGCCCTGCGCCAATCGGGCATTCGTTAAGCGCTGTTCGCAACGCCTTGTCATCTCCCAGAACGCCCCGGCTTGCCGGGGCGTTTCTGTTCCGGCCCTGCCCAGGCCAATAAGGCCGGTGAATGCTTCGCCAAAGCCCCGTAGCAGCGCCTGTCTGTCAGCGATGTTGCTTTTTGTTGTAGTCTTTTTCGGGCCAATGGCGCCCATCATCTTCAAATGTGCGGCGTTACCCGCTAGTCTCGCAACAATCCGTACCGCCGTAGTCTTCCAATTAGAACGAGCCGGCCATGACAGATTTGTCCCGTACGCATGGATTCGCCAGCCAGGCCCTCGGCCTGCTGGACGGGCGTTTCTTCCGGCCACCGCTACCGGATGGCCACGTGCCGCGTGCGCGCTTGTGCCAGCGCCTGCAAGCCGGCCTCGCGGGGCGCCTGCTGCTAGTGAATGCCCCGGCGGGTTTCGGCAAGAGCTCCCTGGCTATCGAGTTTTCCGAGTCGCTGCCCGAGCATTGGCGCAGCCTCTGGCTGGGCCTCAGCCAGCGCGATGCCGACCCCGGTCGCTTTCTGGAGCGCCTGCTCGAAGGCCTGCAGCAATATTGCCCAGCCTTGGGTGGCCAGGCCATGGGCCTGCTGAAAATGCGCCAGCGCCATCAGCCGTTTGCCTATGAGGAATGGCTCGATGGCCTGCTCGATGAGCTGGCCCTGTACCTGCAGGCCGATACGCCTTTGCTGCTGGTGCTGGACGACTATCACCTGGCTCAGGGGCCGGTGCTCGATCGCTGCCTGCAGTTTTTCCTCAATCACCTGCCAAGCGGCCTAGTGCTGCTGATTACCAGCCGCCAGCGGCCGGGCTGGCACCTGGCGCGGCTGCGCCTGTCACGGCAATTGGTCGAGCTCAACGAACAGGATCTGCGCCTGACGCCCGATGAAGCGCTGGCAGTGCTCGGCCGCCAGCCTACAGGGCTGCGTGGCCAAGCGCTGGATAACCTGATCCAGCGCAGCGACGGTTGGGTGGCCGGGTTGCGCTTCTGGCAGCTGGCGGCCAGCGAGTCCGGCGATGAGCATACCTTGCCGCAGGCCTTGCATGGCGGTGAAGGCCTGATTCGCGATTACCTGCTCGAAGAGGTCATCGATATCCTCCCCGCAGAGGTACAGTCGTTCTTGTTCGAGACCGCGTGCCAGGAGCGTTTCTGCGCCGCATTGTGCGATGCGCTGCGTGAACGCACCGACAGCGCTGCCACGCTCAGCTACCTTCAGTCCCATCAAGTGTTTCTGGTGCCGCTGGACGAGCACGGCCACTGGTACCGCTACCACCATTTGTTCTCCGACCTATTGCGCAGCCGCCAGTCCAGCGTGCCGCAGGCACACCTGCACCTGCGCGCCTGCCGCTGGTTCCAGGCCCAGGGGTTGCTCGACGAAGCGGTAGAGCAGGCGCTGCGTGCTGGCCACCTCGATGTTGCCGCAGACCTGGTGCAGAGCCTGTCCGAAGAGCAACTGCTGGCGGAGCAGAACGTCGGCATGCTGCTGCGCTGGAAGATGGACCTGCCCGACAGCCTGCTGATCAGCACCCCACGCCTGATCGTGCTGTACAGCTGGGCACTGGGCCTGGCCTGCCAACTGGATGCGGCGCAGGAGCTGGCCAGCTACCTCAGCCGCTTCCTGCCTGCCCCCTCGGCAACGGCGCAAAAGTCCATGCTGGCGCAATGGCTCGCGCTGAGCGGGGTGATCGCCCGTGGCCGTGGCGATCGTGAGCGCACCTTGGCCTACTGCGAAGAGGCCCTGCAGAGCCTGCCAGGCAAGCGTTATGGTCAGCGCCTGGTGTGCCTGTCGACGTTGTCCAACCTGGCGATTGCCGATGCGGACTTCTGGCGAGCTCGCGGCTGGAACCGTGAGGCGTTGGAGCTGGCTCAGCGGGTGGGCAACCCCTTGTTCGAGGCCTTGGCTCACTACGATCGTGCCCGCGTGCTGCATGCCCGGGGCGAGGCGCTGCGTGCACTGAGCGAGGTGCGCCAGGGCCTGCAGCGGCTGCAGGGGCTTTCGGCGCAGCGCCTGTATGCCGTGCGTGCGCGGCTGACCCTGTACGAGGGCTACCTGCTGGTGGCACGTCTGCAACCTGCGCAAGGGCGCGCCCGCCTGCGGGCCGGGCTGGGTGAGGCACGTGCCTGTCGTGACATCAGTGTGCTGATCGGCCACTGCGTAATCGCTTCGCTCGATGGCCGTGAGGGCCATTATGCCGAAGCCTTCGCCGAGCTTGCCGAGGCGGAGCGGTTGATGCACATCTGGGATGTGCCGCCGGTGTTCTACCTGGCCAT
Source organism: Pseudomonas sp. NBRC 111131 (assembly GCF_001320525.1). Classification (NCBI taxonomy): domain Bacteria; kingdom Pseudomonadati; phylum Pseudomonadota; class Gammaproteobacteria; order Pseudomonadales; family Pseudomonadaceae; genus Pseudomonas; species Pseudomonas sp. NBRC 111131. Next base: position 160,737 of record NZ_BCBH01000006.1, read on the forward strand.
GATCACGCTGGTGAAGTGCGAGTTGTGGCTGAGCCAGGGGCGAATCGACCTGGCCGAGTCCTGGTTGCTACGCCTGGGCCAGACATACGGCGGCGAACAGCCAGCGGCGGCACCCGAGTTCCACCCGTTGCTGCCGCTGCATATCGAATTGCAGCAAGCCTTGCTCGAGCGCATTCAGGGCCGCACTGATGAGGCCGCCAGGCGTCTGCACGGCCTGGTCGAGCAGGGTCAGGCCAGCGGCGGCATGATGTTGGCCCTCAACGCCCTGTGCCAATGGATTGCCTTGGCGCTTGAGCAGGGGAAGGAGGCGCACGCCGCCGAGCTTCTGCCGGCGGCCATGGCGGCGGCGCAAGGTGGCGTGTTGCAGCCTTTTCAGCGCCTGGTCGAACTGCATCCCTTGTGGCTGCGGGAGCAGTTGCTTGCGCGTGTTGCCTGCAAGGTTCAGGTGGAGTTGCTGGCCCGTCTACCCGCCTTGGCCGTACCCGGTGGCAGCACCGGTGAGGCTTTGAGTGGCCGTGAGCTGGCCGTGCTCGAATTGATCGCTCAGGGTTGTTCGAACCAGCAGATCAGTGAGCGGCTGTTCATATCACTGCACACCGTCAAGACCCACGCCAGCCATATCAACAGCAAACTGGGGGTGGAGCGGCGTACCCAGGCCGTGGCGCGCGCCAAGTCGCTGGGCTTGCTGGCCTGATCGTAGCCACGGGCGTGATGGCTCGCTAAAATGATGGCTCAAAGCCATTATTGCGCGTTGCGCTCATCTTTCCAGACCGGTGGCCGATACAAGGGTCGGCGGTACGCATCGCCACGCACACTCCTCCCCATCATCCAAGACAGGTTGTGTTGATGCTGCAGTACGGGCAAAAGAGCTTTCTGATCGTCGACGACTTCACCGATTTCCGCACGTCGACGCGTTCCATGCTGCGCGAACTGGGCGTTCGTGACGTGGACACTGCCGACAGCGGTGAACAGGCCCTGCGCATGTGCGGGCAGAAGCGCTATGACTACATACTCCAGGACTTCCACCTTGGTGACGGCAAGAAAAACGGCCAGCAGGTGCTCGAGGACCTGATCCTCGACAAGCTGATCAGCCACGAGTGTGTCTTCATCATGGTGACTGCCGAGAGCAGCCAGGCCATCGTGCTCAGCGCCCTCGAACACGAGCCTGATGCGTACCTGACCAAGCCGTTCAACCGCGTCGGCCTGGCCCAGCGGCTGGAGAAACTGACGCAGCGCAAAACCTTGCTCAAGCCGATACTCCAGGCGCTGGACCGTGGCCGTCCTGCTGAAGTACTGGCCGCTTGCGCCGAGCTGTGCAAGAAAGACCCGCGTTTCGCACCGCTGTGCCTGCGCTACCGCGCCGATGCTCTGCGCGATCTCAACCGTTTCGATGAGTTGGAGAAGTTCCTCAAGGCCATCCTCGCCAGCCGCCCGCAACCATGGGTGTACTCGGCACTGGGCAGCCTGATGCACAAGCGCGGCCAGAATGCCCAGGCCCAGGGTGTCTACGAACAGGCGCTCAAGGCGTTCCCGATCATGCCCGGCCTGTACGATGGCATGGCCAACGTGCTGGTGGCCCAGGGTGAAACCAAGCGTGCGCAGCACATGCTCGAGGAGGCCGTGCGCCTTTCGCCTCTGGCCGTGCGCCGTCAGGCCGCACTGGGCAAGCTGGCGCTGGACAACGAAGATTTCGAGAGCGCGTCCAAGGCGTTTCGCCACGCGGTGAACCAGGGTCAGAGCTCGCGCTACAAAGATGCCGAGAGCAACCTCGGGCTGGTGCAGGCATTGATGAACAAGAACGCAGGCTTCGGCCTGGATGCGCGCACCCGCGTCGAAATCAACACCGTGCTCAGTGAGGTAGCCAAGGACAACGTCGAGGACCAGGGCCTGCAAGTGCGTGCGCGCCTGATGAAGGCCGCCAGCCTGCAGCAGGCAGGCGATGCGGAAACGGCGGCCAAACTGACCGAGCAGGCCATGCAGCGGCTGGACAAGATGGACCAGTTCTTCTCGGTCGAGGCCGCCCTGACAGTGGCCAAGCAACTGCAGGCGCTTGGCCAGGAAGCCGCTGGCAGTACCATCCTCAAGGGCTGCGTTGAAACCTACGGTGACGATCCCAGCGTGATGCAAAGCGTGGCCAGGCTGACTGACGACCCCGGTGTGCTCGGTGCCGTCACCGAGGCGGTCGACCTCAACCGTCAGGGAGTACGCAGCTACCAGGCCGGGCAGCTCAACGAGGCCTTGCAGATGTTCCGCAAGGCCTTGTCATTGCAGCCCAAGAACATCAGTATTGCCCTGAACACGGCCCAGGCGCTGCTGCGCATCGGTGGCGAAACCACGCCGCCGGCGATCTTGCAGGAGTGCCGCAACTGCCTGACCAGCGTGGCTGGAATACCTGCCAGCGACAGCCGCTATGACCGCTATCGCAAATTGCACATCAAGGTTTTCGGCGCATGAGCCAGGACAATCAGGGGCTGGATTTTTCCACGGTGATCGCCTCCACCGTGCACGACCTGAAAAACTCGCTGTCTGCGCTCATCCAGTCCCACGACCAGTGGCTGGCGCGCCTGCCCGAGGCGCTGCGTGGCGGCACCGAGCAAGGGGTGATCGAACACGAGTTCCGCCACCTCAACGGCATGCTGGTGCAGTTGCTGGGGTTGTACAAGCTGGGTGTCAACCAGTTGCCGGTGTGCCCGGACTACCATGAGCTGGACGATTTCATCGAAGCCCAGCTGGCTGCCCACCAGCAAGTGCTGGAGCATAACGACATCCTCGCCACCTGGCGGATCGACGGTGACAACCCATTGGGCTTTTTCGATCGTGAGCTGGTGGCGTCGGTGATTGCCAATGTGGTCACCAATGCCACCCGGTATGCCGGGCACGCGCTGCTGATCAGCATCGAGGAAGAAAACGAGCAGTTGGTGATCAGCGTCAACGATGACGGCCCTGGCTACCCAGCGCGAATGCTTGAGCGGCAGCAGGATTACGTTCAGGGCATCGATGCGCAAAGCGGCAGCACCGGGCTTGGCCTGTACTTCGCGGCGCGGATTGCGGCATTGCATGAGCGTAACGGTGTACGCGGGCGGATCGAGATTGCCAATGGCGGGACGCTTGGGGGTGGGTTGTTCAGGTTGTATCTACCCTGATTTTGCGGGGCTTGCGGCTCCAGCTGCGCTGGGACTGGATAATTGCCTCCCTGACATTGGCAGCGATAACATCCGGGCAGTCGTCAGGAGTTTCCCATGAGCGCTGCCCCAACCACCTTAATTCGTGAAACCTTCCCGGTAGGCCCTTTGCAGTGTAACTGCACCCTGATTGGCGACCCGCTGACCAGAAAAGCCATCGTCGTCGATCCCGGCGGCGACCCGGACAAGATCCTCGCCCGCCTGCAGGCCCACGGCCTGACACTGGTGAGCATCATCCACACCCACGCCCACTTCGATCACTTCCTCGCTTCGGGCCAGCTCAAGGCGCTCACCGGCGCCACGCTGCACCTGCACAAGGACGACCAGCCGCTGTGGGACAACCTGCAGATGCAGTGCCAGATGTTCGGGGTGCCCTACACGCCGGTACCGCCGCCTGACCGCTGGCTGGGCGACGACGAAGAGCTGGCCTGCGGCTGTGGTGTGGCGTTGCACACACCCGGGCACACGCCGGGGTCGATGAGTTTCTGGTTCGCTGACGCCAAACTGCTGATTGCCGGGGATACCCTGTTCCGCCGTGGTATCGGCCGTACCGATTTGTGGGGCGGCGATCAGCGGGCTATCGTTCGTTCGATCAAGGAGCGGCTGTACCGCCTGGATGAAGAGGCCATCGTGGTCACCGGCCATGGCCCGGATACCCGCCTGGGTGACGAGATGCGCGAGAACCCGTTCGTACGGGCCTGAGCCCGCATGAACAGTGTTTCATGGAATTATTTCGCCCACCTGCAATCCAAGCCTGGCATCGTTCCGTATGCGATCTGCCGCACATATGAATTTTTTGTAGGAGCTTGTCCATGTTCACCATGCGTCGTCTGATTATCGTCGCAACCGCCGCAGCCCTGATGACCGGCTGCGCCGGGCAGAACCCTTATGACAGCCAAGGCCAGGCGCAGGGCGATTCTACGGGGATGAGCAAGACCGCCAAGTACGGCGGCCTGGGCGCGTTGGCCGGTGCCATCGCCGGTGCCGCCATCGATCACAACCACCGTGGCAAAGGCGCGTTGATTGGCGCCGCCGCAGTGGGTGCCGCCGCCGCCGGTTACGGCTACTACGCCGACAAACAGGAAGCCGAGCTGCGCGCGCAGATGGCCAATACAGGCGTCGAGGTACAGCGCCAGGGTGACCAGATCAAGTTGATCATGCCGGGCAACATCACCTTCGCCACCGACTCGGCGAATATTGCACCGAGCTTCTATGCGCCACTGAACAACCTGGCCAGCTCGTTCAAACAGTTCAACCAGAACACCATTGAAGTGGTCGGTTTCACCGACAGCACCGGCAGCCGCCAGCACAACATGGACCTGTCGCAGCGCCGCGCGCAATCGGTCGGTACCTACCTGACGTCCCAAGGTGTGGACGCTTCGCGTGTGTCGATTCGCGGCATGGGCCCGGACCAGCCGATTGCGAGCAACGCCGATGCCAATGGCCGTGCGCAGAATCGTCGAGTCGAGGTCAACCTGAAGCCCATCCCGGGCCAGCAGTATGACCAGCAGGGTCAGGTTCAGCAGTACCCCTGATTGGCCTGCGGGGCTGCCAATGCAGCCCCGCAGCCTTTAACGCACGACGCTGGCCTGAATCGCGGTCAGGGCGATGGTATGAACGATATCGTCCACCTGTGCCCCCCGCGGCAAGTCGTTCACCGGCTTGCGCAGCCCCTGGAGCATCGGGCCCAGGCTGACCCCGTCGGTACTGCGCTGCACTGCCTTGTGGGTGGTGTTACCGGTATTGAGGTCGGGGAACACGAACACAGTGGCACGCCCGGCCACCGCGCTGTCCGGGGCCAGCTGGCGGGCAATGTCCGGGTTGGCGGCGGCGTCGTACTGCAGCGGGCCATCGATCAACAGGCCCGTTTGCGTTTCCTGGGCCAGGCGCGTCGCTTCGCGCACCTTCTCCACTTCCTCATCGCTCGCCGAATCGCTTGAATAGCTGATCATTGCCACCCGTGGCGCAATGCCGAAGGTGTGTGCCGATTCGGCGCTCTGGCGGGCGATTTCCGCCAGCTCGTTGGCACTGGGGTGCGGGTTCATCACACAGTCGCCGTATACCAGCACCTGCTCGGGGAACAGCATGAAGAATACCGACGACACCAGGCTCGCCCCCGGGGCGGTCTTGATCAACTGCAGCGCAGGGCGGATGGTGTTGGCGGTGGAGTGCACCAGGCCCGAGACCAGGCCATCGACTTCGTCGAGCGCCAGCATCATGGTGCCGATCACCACCGGGTCCTCCAACTGCTGCTCGGCCATCGGCGCATTGAGGTTCTTGCTCTTGCGCAGGTTGACCATGGGTTCGACATAGCGCCCGCGAATCAGCTCGGGGTCGAGGATTTCCAGGTCAGCTGGCAGGGTGATGCCTTGTGCGCGGGCCACCGCTTCGACGGCTTCGGGCTTGGCCAGTAGCACGCAACGGGCAATCCCACGCGCCTGGCAGATGGCGGCGGCCTGCACCAGCAGGGGCTCGGCGCCTTCGGGCAGGACGATGCGCTTGTTGGCCTGTTGGGCCCTCTGAATCAACTGGTAACGGAATACCGCCGGTGACAGGCGCAGCTCACGCGGCGTGCCACAGCGCTGGTGCAGCCACTCGGCGTCGAGGTGGCTGGCGACGAAGTCGGTGATGAATTCGGCGCGCTCGCGGTCATCCACCGGTATCTCGCGGTTGAGCGAGTTGAGCTGGTTGGCCGTGTCATAGGAGCCGGTGCTTACCGAGAGGATCGGCAGGCCTGCCTGCAAGGCCCCGCGGCACAGGCCGAGAATGCGAGCGTCGGGTTTGCTGTCGCTGGTCAGCAGCAGGCCGGCCAGCGGTACGCCGTTGATCGCTGCCAGGCTCACGGCGAGGATGATATCGTCGCGGTCGCCCGGCGTTACCACCAGGGTGCCAGGGGTCAGCAGCGGCACGGTGTTGGCCACGGTACGCGCGCAGATGATGATCTTGTTCATGCGCCGCTGCTCGTAATCGCCGGCATTGAGCACCTGAGCGCCCAGCAGTTCGGCCACGTCGCGGGTGCGCGGGGCGTTCAGTTCGGGCTGATAGGGGATGCAACCGAGCAGGCGGAAATCATTGCTACGCAGCAGGGGCGAGTGCTCGCGCAGGCGCGTGGCGAATTCGCCCATGCTCTCGTCGGTGCGAACCTTGTTGAGGATCACCCCCAGGACTTTGGGGTCGCGTGGGCCGCCGAACAGCTGGGCCTGCAACTCCACGCGCCCGGACAATTCGCTGAGCACTTCGTTTTCTGGCGCCGAGACCAGGATCACCTCGGCATCCAGGCTTTTGGCCAGGTGCAGGTTGACCCGCGCGGCATAGCTGGCGTGGCGCGTCGGCACCATGCCTTCGACCACCACTACGTCATTGCCGATGCAGGCTTGCTGATAGAGGCGGATGATTTCTTCGAGCAGCTCGTCCAGTTGGCCATCGCCCAGCATGCGTTCGACCTGGGCCAGGCTCAGGGGCAACGGCGGCTTGATGCCGTGGGTGCGGGCGACCAGTTCGGTGGAGCGCTCCGGCCCCGTGTCGCCCGGGTGGGGCTGGGCGATCGGCTTGAAGAAGCCAACCTTGAGCCCGGCACGTTCCAAGGTACGCACCAGGCCCAGGCTGATGGAGGTCAGGCCGACACCAAAGTCGGTCGGCGCAATGAAAAATGTCTGCATGCGTGCTTCTCGAAATAAGCGGTGCAAAAAATTAACGGCCAAGGGTAGCGTTATCGGCCTGCCGTGCACACCAGCCACAGGCGAACGCCTGGCCAATGCGTTGTGCCCGCTGTTGAGGGTCGAGCACCCAAGGGCGTGCCTGCCACGGTGGTTGGTGGCGCAGGTGCTGGGTATGGCCGCAGGACAGCTCGACCACCCAGTGGCCATCCGGGTCCTGGTGAAAGCCCGTGATCCGACTGATGGGCCTCTGCTTGTCCGAGCTGCGTTCGCAATCGGGCGATGCCTTGGTTACACTTGTCCGCTCTACATACTTTTGCAAAAGGTCTTGCCCCATGCTGATCGCCGCCAACAAGGCAGTCTCCATCGACTATACCCTGACCAACGACGCCGGGGAGACCATCGACAGCTCCGCCGGTGGCGCGCCGCTGGTTTACCTGCACGGTGCCGCCAACATCATCCCGGGCCTGGAAAAAGCCCTGGAAGGCAAGCAAGCCGGTGACGAGCTGGACGTTACCATCGAGCCGGAAGAGGCCTACGGCGAATACCTGGCCGAACTGGTCAGCACCCTGAACCGCAGCCTGTTCGAAGGCGTCGACGAGCTGGAAGTGGGCATGCAGTTCCACGCTTCGGCGCCGGATGGCCAGATGCAGATCGTCACTATCCGCGACATCGATGGCGACGACGTCACCGTTGACGGCAACCACCCACTGGCCGGCCAGCGCCTGAACTTCAAGGTCAAGGTCGTCGACGTGCGTGATGCCAGCGAAGAGGAAATCGCTCACCGCCACATCCATGGTGAAGGTGGCCATCACCACTGATTTTCTGCGCTAAGCTCAGAGAGTCGCCAGGCGCTCGGACAAGCCGACAGGCCTCCCCCCGCGGGGAGTTGCACGGCTTGGATGAGCGCCTTTTTAGTGGGCGCGATTCGCCCCAGCGGCAACCGGGAACCTGAGAGGGGATTTCAACATGAGTGCATTTCACGACCTGACGTTAAAGGCGCTGGATGGCCAGGACCTGCCCCTGGCTCCGTTCAAGGGCCAGGTGGTGCTGGTGGTCAATGTCGCCTCCAAGTGTGGCCTGACGCCGCAATACGCTTCGTTGGAAAAGTTGCAGCAGCAGTTCAAGGACAAAGGTTTCAGCGTGCTTGGCTTGCCCTGTAACCAGTTTGCCGGGCAAGAGCCTGGCAGCGACAAAGAAATTCAGGCGTTTTGCACCCTCAATTACGGCGTGAGCTTTGCGCTGGGTGCCAAGCTTGAGGTGAACGGGCCGCAGCGTCATTCGCTGTACCGGTTGCTGGCGGGTGAGGGGGCAGAGTTCCCAGGTGACATCACCTGGAACTTCGAGAAGTTTCTAGTGGGCAAGGATGGGCGGGTGCTGGCACGGTTTGCCCCGCGCACGCCGCCAGATGATCCTGCAGTGGTGCAGGCTATCGAAAAAGCACTGGGCTGACTATTCGGGCCGCGGTGCGGCCCCACCCATGACCCAGAATCACCCGGATCAATAATGCTAGGCCAGGCGCTGCGGTCGCCCTAACCTCAGGCGTATTTCCTCATGCAGACGGAAGCGCCCCATGCCTAGCAACCCCCTGTTCCAGCCCTTCACCCTCGGCGCGCTCGAGCTGCCGACCCGTGTCGTCATGGCGCCAATGACCCGCACCTTCTGCCCCGGTGGCATTCCCCATGACGGCGTGATCGAGTATTACCGTCGCCGCGCCGCTGCCGGCGTGGGCCTGATCATCACCGAGGGCACCACGGTCGGGCACAAAGCGGCCAATGGCTACCCCAATGTTCCGCGTTTTCATGGCCAGGAGGCGCTGCAGGGGTGGAAACGTGTGGTTGACGCTGTGCATGGCGCAGGCGGGCGAATCGTGCCGCAGCTCTGGCACGTGGGCGCCGTGCGACGCCTGGGCACCGAGCCGGATGCCAGCGTGCCCGGCTACGGGCCGAGCGAGAAGATCAAGGACGGTCAGCGAGTGGTGCACGGCATGAGCCACGAGGACATCCGTGAGGTGATCGCTGCGTTCGCCCAGGCGGCGCGTGATGCCCAGGCCATTGGTATGGATGGGGTGGAGATTCATGGTGCCCATGGCTACCTGATCGACCAGTTCTTCTGGGCAGCCAGCAACCAGCGGGACGATGAGTACGGCGGCGACCTGGCTGGCCGCTCGCGTTTTGCCATTGAGCTGATCCAGGCGGTTCGGGCTGCAGTGGGGCCGGATTTCCCGATCATTTTCCGCTTCTCGCAGTGGAAGCAGCAGGACTACAGCGCACGCCTGGTAGAAACGCCGGAGGCGCTGGGCGCTTTCCTCAAGCCGTTGTCCGAAGCCGGTGTGGATATCTTCCATTGCTCCACTCGACGGTTCTGGGAGCCGGAATTCGAAGGCTCCCAGCTCAACCTGGCGGGGTGGACCCGCACATTGACCGGGAAGCCGACCATCACCGTGGGCAGCGTCGGGCTCGATGGCGAGTTTCTTCAATTCATGGTCGATACCGACAAGGTCGCCAGGCCGGCCAGCCTGGAAGACTTGTTGCGGCGCCTGGGTGATGAAGAGTTCGACCTGGTGGCCGTCGGCCGTGCATTGCTGGTGGACGCCGAGTGGGCGCAAAAAGTCCGCGAAGGGCGTGAAGCAGACGTATTGCCGTTCAGCCGCGAGGCACTGACGACCCTGGCTTGATCGCCAGCGTGGTGCCGGCCGCTTCGCCCACGCCCGGCATCGCGTGGTAGGCGTTGGACAGGTGCGCCTCGAATTGCTCGACGATCGCCGGCCAACCCTGGCGGCTGGCATGCTGACGGGCATTGAGGCGTACCCGGCGCAGGGTTTCGCTTTCTTCGAGCAGCCAGCACGCCGCATCAATGAAGGCAGCCTGGTCCCCCGGCATGGCCAATGCACCGCTGTGGCCGTGGCGGATATGCTGGGCGGCCGCGGCTTCGTCGTAGGCGACCACCGCCAACCCGGACGCCATGGCTTCGAGCACCACGTTGCCAAAGGTTTCAGTCAGGCTCGGGAACAGGAACAGGTCGCCGCTGGCGTAGTGTTCGGCCAGTACTTCCCCGCGCAGGGCGCCGCAGAACACGGCATCTGGTAGTTGCTGTTGGAGGCTGGCCCGTTGTGGGCCATCGCCCACGATCACCAGCCGTAAGCGCTGCTGTGGATAAGTCTTTTGCAATGCATCCAGGCAGGGGCGCATCAGGGTCAGGTTCTTTTCCGCAGCCAGGCGTCCTACATGCAGCACGGCGATGTCGTCCGCGCCCAGCCCCCAGGCCTCGCGCAGCGCCTGGTTGCGCCGGGCCGGGTTGAACAGGCAGGCATCGACGCCGCGGGCCATCAAGGCCAGGCGCTCGAAGCCGCGCCGCTCAAGTTCCAGGCGTTGGCTGGCACTGGGTACCAGGGTGGCGGCGGTACGCCGGTGGAACCAGCGCAAGTAATGGGTGAGCAGCCGCGCCAACAGGCCCAGGCCGTACTGGCCGGAGTACTGTGGGAAGTTGGTGTGAAAACCACTGACCACCGCAATGCCCAGCCGCCTGGCAGCGCGCAGCGCACTCAGCCCCAGCGGGCCTTCGGTGGCGATGTACAACACATCGGGCCGCTGCCTGCTCCAGCGGCGCAGCAATTTGTGCATCGACACCTCACCCCATTGCAGGCCAGGGTAGCCTGGCAACGCCCACCCCCGGCACAACAGCAGCGCCGGGTCGTCGCTCGCAGGCCCTTCGCCGGCTTGCCGCGGCCGCACGATCTCCACCCAGTGCCCGCGTTGGCGCAGGCCGTCGCTCAGTCGACCAAGGGTATTGGCCACCCCATTGATTTCGGGTGGGAAGGTTTCGCTGACGAGGGTTATGCGTAGAGCAGGTGTATTCATGACAAAAAGTGTCCGCCTACTGCATTGCGCTCATGTGACGGCTTGGTGACACGCTGATGACGCCTGATTTCTGGCATTCGCCTTTACGAATATTTCCTTGCGGGCCGCTCAAGAACTTCCCCGCAGCAGCCGATGAAGATGCATTCGATCAGGTGATTCGCTCCGGGAGAGCGGTGATGTTCAACAGCAAGCTCAAGAAAGAAATCCAGCAACTGCGCGAAGAGCTGATGTGCGTCGAGCAGGTCAAGAGCAGCCTCGACAGTGAAATGTTGGTGCTCCAGCTTGACCCGCAAGGGCGGATCGAGCAGGTCAACAGCAATTTCGAGAAAGAAATGCTCTACCGCGCCGAGCAACTGATCGGGCGTAACATCGAGGAGATCGTGCCGGCACATGTGAAGAAGCTCGACTTCTATCAGCGCATGCACAGCGCGATCACCCGCGGTGAACACCTTAACGGAGCATTCCGCCTGCTGCGCGGCAACGGTGAGGAGGCGTGGTTGCGTTCGATCCTGCAGCCGGTCAAGAGCGGCGACGGACGCATCAAGCATTTCTCGATGCACTCCAGCGACCTGACCCGCACCATCGAAACCTCACGCGAGCACGAGAGCCTCATCAAGGCGTTGATGCGCTCCACGGCAGTAATCGAATTCAACCTCGACGGCCAGGTCCTGACCGCCAACGACCGCTTTCTGCAGACGGTGGGTTACAGCCTGGAGCAGATTCGCGGCAAGCATCACCGCATATTCTGTGAGCCGGAGGAGGCAAACGCTACTGGCTATCAGGCGTTCTGGGAAAAGCTGCGCCGTGGCGAGTACGTGGCCGATCGTTTCAAGCGTATCGATGCCCATGGACGCACGGTATGGCTGGAGGCGTCCTATAACCCGATCTTCGACGCCCATGACGTGCTGTACAAGGTAGTCAAGTTCGCCACTGTGATCACCGACCAGGTCAATCAGGAGCAGGCGGTGGCACAGGCAGCAGACATTGCCTACAACACCTCGCTTGAAACCGACAACAGTGCGCGCAAGGCCACCGATGTAGTGACCCAGACCGTGCAGGTGATGCGCGGCCTGGAAGGGTCGATGCAGGATGCCGCCGAGGGCATTCAGGCGCTGGACAAGCAGTCGAAAGTGATTGGCGCGATCATCAAGACCATCAGCGACATTGCCGGGCAGACTAACCTGCTGGCGCTCAATGCGGCCATCGAAGCGGCACGTGCCGGTGAGCAGGGCCGTGGCTTCGCTGTGGTCGCCGACGAAGTGCGCCAGCTCGCCTCACGTACCAGTGCCGCTACCGAAGAGATCGCCAAGGTGGTGCAGCAGAACGAACAGCTGGCCCAGGCGGCAGTGGACATCATCGACACCAGCAAGCGCCAGGCCGAACAGGGCCTGGCACTGGCCGCGGATACCGGTGGGGTAATCGTCGAGATTCAGGACGGGGCGAAGAAGGTGGTGGATGCGGTGGGGCAGTTTTCCAGCCAGCTCAGCCAATAAGCGATCGATGCAGGAGCGGCCCTGCCGGGGCGCTCCTGCAGACACTGCGCGTCGTCAGAGTGCTCAGTGACGTTCGCGCACCCAGAACAGTGTCGCCCCGGCCACTGCCGCCGGCATCATCAGCACGTTCACACCGGGGATAAGCAACGCCAGGTAGGTGATGCCGCCAAAGCCCATGCTCTGCCAGCGCTTCTGGCGCAACCAGGCGAGCATGTCCTGCCAGCTCATCTTGTTGTTGTCTGCCGGGTAGTCGATGTACTGGATGGCCATCATCCAGACACCGAACACCAGCCACAGCGGCGCGGCGATCACATTGACCACCGGGATGAACGACAGGATGAACAGGCCGATGGCACGCGGCAGAAAATAACCCAGCTTGCGCATCTCGCGGCTGAACGTGCGCGGCACCATAGCCACCAGTTCGCCCCAGCTGAAGGCAGGGAAGTTGTCTTCGCCACGCACCACCACCTCGACTTTCTCGGCCAGAAAACCATTGAACGGTGCGGCGATGAGGTTGGCCACCAAGGTGAACGTGAAGAACACCATCAACACCAGCAAGGCGACGAACAGCGGCCAGAGAATGTAGCTGAGAAAACTCAGCCAGTCTGGCAGCGCCGGTATCAAGGCATCGAGCCATAGCCTGAACTGGTGGCCAGCGAAGTAGATCAGGCCACCGAACAGCAGCACGTTGACCGCCAGCGGCAGCAGGACGAACAACCGCAGGTTGGGACTCAGCACCAGTTTCAGGCCTTCGCGCAGGTACTGGGGGCCGGAGAGGACAGGGGCTTGCATCGGGATACTCCGCAGAGAAGGGAAAACGCGCTGACCTTACCGGCTTTGCCACGCCGACGAAAGGTGGGGGCAGGGCGGGACACCGCCTGTAACAAAAGCGCCAGGGCCGTTTCCATAGGTGAATTTCACGTATAGAGGTTGCCTATGAGGTGGATTGTCGAAGGATATTTCCTTAATCTCTGCCACCTCGCTACAGTGCGCTCAACTTTCCGGTTTATGGGCCTGCGCGTTGTAGCCTTCCCCAAGTGCTGCGTGGGTCCTTTTTAATTTCCAGCTGGCGCAGCCGGTATATCGATGCCGGCCCCTGCGGCCCGCTCGACAGGAGTTCGACATGTCTGAAGTACGTCATTCGCGCGTCATCATCCTCGGTTCCGGCCCTGCCGGTTACAGCGCTGCGGTCTACGCCGCCCGCGCCAACCTCAAGCCGCTGCTGATCACCGGCATGCAGGCTGGCGGCCAGCTGACCACCACCACCGAAGTCGACAACTGGCCTGGTGACCCCCACGGCCTGACCGGCCCGGCCCTGATGCAGCGCATGCAGGAACACGCCGAGCGTTTCGAGACCGAGATCGTGTTCGACCACATCAACGCCGTCGACCTGGCCAACAAACCTTTCACCCTGACGGGCGACAGCGGCACCTACACCTGTGACGCACTCATTGTCGCTACCGGTGCCAGCGCTCGCTACTTGGGCCTGCCATCGGAAGAAGCCTTCATGGGCAAGGGCGTTTCGGCCTGCGCTACCTGCGACGGTTTCTTCTACCGCAACAAGCCGGTCGCTGTGGTCGGCGGCGGCAACACTGCTGTGGAAGAGGCGCTGTACCTGGCCAACATCGCCAGCAAGGTGACCCTGGTCCATCGTCGCGACACGTTCCGCGCCGAGAAAATCCTGGTCGACAAGCTGCACGCCCGGGTCGCCGAAGGCAAGATCGAGCTCAAGCTCAACGCCACCCTGGATGAAGTATTGGGTGACAACATGGGCGTGACCGGTGCGCGCCTGAAAAACAACGACGGCAGCAGCGACGAAATCAAGGTCGATGGCGTGTTCATCGCCATTGGCCACACCCCGAACACCTCGCTGTTCGAAGGCCAGCTGACCCTGAAGGACGGCTACCTGGTGGTCAACGGTGGACGTGAAGGCAACGCGACTGCCACCAACGTCGAAGGCGTGTTCGCGGCAGGCGACGTGGCTGACCACGTGTACCGTCAGGCCATCACCTCGGCCGGTGCTGGCTGCATGGCAGCGCTGGATGTCGAGCGTTACCTGGACGGCCTGGCCAACGCTTCGTTCTGATTCATGCCCTGAAACACCGCCTTCTGGCTATACCGGCCAGTTGGCGCTAGCGAGGCTGCTACGCAGCCCGTCGCCAACAAGCCAGCTCCCACAGGGATAGCGCATTTCCTGGTCCATTGCGCCAAACCTGTGGGAGCGGGCTGCCCCCGTCCGGCCGTCGCCTACCTTACAGGCTCAGCCGCATCGACAGGTCGACTGCCTTCACATCCTTGGTCATCGCCCCTATCGAGATGTAGTCCACACCCGTCTGGGCAATCACCCGCAACGTGCTCTCGTTCACCCCGCCACTGGCCTCGAGCTTGGCCTTGCCAGCGGTAATGCGCACGGCTTCGCGCATCTGATCCTGGGTCAATTCGTCGAGCATGATGATATCGGCGCCTGCGCTCAGTGCCTGACGCAGTTCATCCAAACTTTCCACCTCGATTTCAACCGGTTTGCCTGGGGCGATCCGGTGTGCCGCGGCGACTGCTTCGGACACGCCACCGCTGGCGGCAATGTGGTTTTCCTTGATCAGGAAGGCGTCATACAGGCCGATACGGTGGTTGTGGCAACCCCCACACGTCACCGCGTACTTCTGCGCCAGGCGCAGCCCTGGCAAGGTTTTGCGGGTGTCGAGCAGGCGTACCTGGGTGCCCTCCACCAGGTCGGCGAGCATGCGGGCCCGGGTGGCCACGCCCGACAGCATCTGCAGGAAGTTCAGCGCGCAGCGCTCGCCGCTGAGCAGCGAGCGTGCCGGGCCTTCGAGGTGGAACAGTACCTGGTTGGCCGTCGCTCGTTCGCCATCGGCCACCTGCCAATGCACGGCCACCCGCGGATCGAGCTGACGGAAGACGGCGTCGACCCACGCGGTGCCGGCGATCACGCAGTCTTCGCGGGTGATGATGGTTGCCTTGGCCAGGCGCTCGGCCGGAATAAGCTGCGCGGTAATGTCACCACTGCCAATGTCCTCCAGCAGCGCACGGCGTACGTTGGCTTCGATCTCGGCAGTCAGGTCGGCAAGGCGTAGGTTCGGCATGTTCGGCTCCACAAGCTAGATGCCGGCGATTATAGGGCAGGGGGCGGGTCTGTACAGCCGCCATCCAGCCGAGCTTGAGCCGGGCAGCGCGGGTAAGCCCTCAAAAAACAGCGTCTTTGACGGGGCAGGCACGCGGTGCTGGCAGCAGTCGGTGTTTTTACCGATAATGGCGCCCAGTATTTGGCGTCATAGCTTTGACGATTCTTCACCCTGTTGCACACGTCGCCCAGCAAGGAGTTCGGGATGCATAAAGAAGGCAAGGTGGTGCCCTTGGCGGCTGCCACCGATCGTGGGGCGTGCACGCCCCTGCCTTGCCTCCCGGTGCTGCTCCTGCAAGTGCGCGACAAGGCGGCCTTGCAGCTGCGCCAGAGCTTGCAGGCGCTGTTCGATAACGCTGACGACACGCTGTTCGAGATGGCCGACAGGGCGGCCGACCGCTTTGACCAGAGCCTGTACTTCGAAGCCATGCGCGACGTGCGCCTCAAGCGTAAAAGCATCGAGCGGGGCTTTCTCGATACCTTCTACGATACGTTTGCCCGGATTGGCCAGGTCGACCCCCTGGCGGGCTTGGGCGCGACCGCTGCTGCGCGCAACAAGGCGCACCTGGAGCGAGCAGCGGCCATCGAGGCCATGGTCGCCCGCGTGCTGTCACGCCACGGGGTTGCCCTGGATCAGTTGAGCCTGCGCTTGCAGGCCGTGCTTGAACGCCCCTTGAGCTCGCAGCACAACCCCCTTTGCCCTGCTGCACTGTGTGGCTATTTCCTGGATGCTGGCCACAACCTGGGCGTTTGCCTGCGGGTCAAACTGGTCCTGCTGACACTGTTCGAGCGTTATGTGCTGCGTGACATCGACCTGCTGTATGGCGAGGCCAACCTGTTACTGGCGGCCGCCGGTGTGTTGCCAGCACTTGAGCCTGCACCTCGCCGTCGCACCGAGGACCGGCGCCTGGGCGCGCGACGGATAACGGGCAACCTAGGGCCTGACGATGCCATCGGCGCGGACAGCGCCGGGCAGGCACTGTTTGCCTCGATGCAGGGCCTGCTGGCGCCAGCGCGTGGGCGAATCGCCCCGCGTTTGCAGGCGGTTGCTGCCGCCCAGCCGATCAGCAGCACCGACCTGCTGCGCTTGCTCTCGCACCTGCAGCACTATGTACCGGCCACTGTCGAAGAAGGTGATTTCGACCTCGGCCAGCAGCTTGAACAGCTGCTGTTACGGGTCAGCGTGCGCAGCGGTACCCGTCGTCGTCTCGCCACGGCGGACGAAGACATGATCAACCTGGTCGGCCTGCTGTTCGAGTCTATCCAGGCTGACGACAGCCTGTCGCTGAGCCTTCGAGCGCTGCTCGCACGCCTGCACATCCCGCTGCTCAAGGTAGCGCTGTTGGACAAAGGCCTGTTCAGCCGGGCCAGCCATCCCGCGCGGCGTCTGCTCAATGAAGTAGCCGCCACGGCGATTGGCTGGGAGAACAGCTGCGAGGGCCCGCGTGACAGCCTGCACGGGCGCGTGGAGCGCATCGTCCAGCGGCTGCTCAACGAGTTTACCGAGAACTGCGCGCTGTTCGCCGAGCTGCTCGAAGAGCTCCTCGCCTTCAGCGAGGACGAACGCCAGCGAAACGGGTTGCAGGAACACCCTGCTCGCGCTGGTGAAGCGTCCGCCTGCGCGGCGCAGCGCCTGCGTATCGGCGCCTGGGTCGAAGTGCTGGAGGACGACCTACCCTTGCGTTGCAAGCTGGTCGCGCGTATCGACAGCCGCGAGCGCCTGGTCTTCGCCAACCGCACTGGAATGAAGGTGCGTGAATGGACCACCGCAGGCTTGGCCCAGGCGTTGTGCCGTGGCGAGGTACGTCTGCTCGATGACGGGCTGCTGTTCGAGCGCACGTTGGAAACAGTGCTCGAAGGGTTGCGACAGCAGTTGGTTCATTGAGCCCGCACCGCTTTGCCGTCATTACAATGATTCACATGCAAAGGGCTGCATGCGCGAGGCATACTGCTGGTCTGTACCCGGTGCTTTCAGGATCTGCCCCATGCTATTGGACCGTGCCACTGGCTGGTTCCACGGAAACGGAATCACCCACTGCCCATCGCCAAATTTCAATGCCCGCCCTGAAGGTGAATCGATCTCGCTGCTGGTAATCCACAATATCAGCCTGCCGCCTGCCTGCTTCGGCAGTGGCAAGGTCCAGCAATTCTTTCAGAATCGCCTGGACCCCAACGAGCATCCCTACTTTGCCAGCATCAGCCACCTGACCGTATCGGCGCACCTTTTCGTCGAGCGCGACGGCACGGTGACCCAGTTCGTATCGCTGCTTGACCGCGCCTGGCATGCCGGCGTGTCGTGTTTCGCCGGGCGTGACGGCTGTAACGACTTCTCTATCGGTATCGAGCTGGAAGGCACCGATGATCTGCCCTACACCGATGCCCAATACCAGGTGCTGGAGCAGCTCACCCGGCAGATCCAGGCCGCCTTTCCGGCCATCGACCTGGGCCGTATCCAGGGGCACAGCGACATCGCCCCGCAACGCAAGACCGACCCCGGCCCTGCGTTCGACTGGCAGCGCTACCGCAGCGCGGTGAAGAACCACGAGGACAAGGCATGAGCTTTCTGGTGTTGATACTGGCGTTGTGGGTGGAGAAATTCTCTGCCCTGCGCCAACAGGTGCAACGGGACGGTTTTTTCCTGGGCGAGCTGGTGCGCCTTGAACGCAGCGGCAAGGTTCATCCTTGGTTGACCCTGGCCATCCTGGTGTTGGCGCCCATCGCGTTGTTGGTGCTACTGCTGTACGTGCTCGACCCGGTAGCCTATGGCCTGCTGGCCTTGCCGGTGCACCTGCTGGTATTGATCTACAGCCTGGGCCGTGGCGATGCCAAAGCCGCACTGGGGCCGTTCCGCGATGCGTGGCGGCGTGGTGACGAGCAGGCCGCGCTGCATGTGGCCGAGCGTGATCTGGGCCTGGCGGCTGACGAGCCGGCAGGGTTGCTGGTACGGGTGCAGGGTTATCTGCTGTGGCAGGCCTACCAGAGTTTCTTCGCCGTGATCTTCTGGTACTTCGTGCTGGGCCCGGCTGCGGCGCTGGCCTATCGGCTGTTGGCCTTGACCGCCGAGCACAGCGGGCAACCTGCGCTGCAGGGCCGTGCCAAACAGCTGCGGCACATCATGGACTGGCTGCCGGTGCGGGTGCTGGCACTGAGCTTCGCGCTGGTGGGCAATTTCGTCGCTGTGACGCGGGTGATGTTGCACGAACTGCTCAACGGGCATATCAGCGCAGCGCACCTGGTAGCCCGTGTCGGGCGGATTGCCGATGATATCCCCGAGCAAGAGGACGGCCAGCGTGGCCTCGGCCGGCTGGATAGTCTGTGGGAGCTGCTGCTGCGGTGCGCGGTGCTGTGGTACGCCGGGTTTGCGTTGTGGACGGTGCTGGTCTGACATCCGGGCCGGCTCCGGTTAACCTTAAGTTACAAACCTCCGATTCGATCTGCGCTATACAGGTGGCCTAGTGCTACCCCTCGCAGAACAACAAGAATCCAAGGAGGTGCCCCGTGAAGCGTTTGCTCTACCCGGCCATTGCACTGATGAACCGGCTGAGCTTCGGCCAGAAGTTCAGCCTCATCAGCGTCCTGTTCTTCCTGCCCTTGCTGGCGACCAGCTTCTACCTGGTGCGCGATGCCTATCAGCAGTTCCAGACCACACGCGCCGAACTGCAGGGCATTGCCCCGTTGAGCGCCAGCCTGGCCCTGCGTGCAGACCTGGAAACCCTCGGCAACCTCCTGCAAATCAATGCTGTCCTCGGTCAGTCGGGCCAGGCCGGTGATCTGGAGCCGCGCATTGCTGCCCTGCAGGACAAGGCCCAGGCGCACATGCAGGCGCTGCAAGGCAACGCCGCAGTGCCACAGGCCACGCTGGATGAACTGACGCAGGCATTTGCCAGTGCTCGGGCCGAATCGTCCTTGCAGAACAAGACCGCGCTGTTCGACAAACTGTTGGCACAGGCACAGGTCCTGGGCAAACAGGTGGCCAGCCAGTCCGGGCTGAGCCAGGACAACCAGGCATCGGTGAGGCAGTTGAGCGAGGTGCTGGGCACCGCTACGGCCCAGGTCACCCAGACCCTGGGCGAGGGCAGGACGATGGGGGCCATTGCGCTTGGCCGTGGCTTTATCGATTCGGCGGGCAGTGCCCGCTTCGAAGACTTGCTGCAGCGCCTGGAACGACTGGGGGCGGACTATGCGCTGCGACTGGACGATGCCTTGGTCGACGATGCTGTCGCCAGGCGGGGGCTGGCTGCCGCGGTGCAAGGCAGCTTGGCGTCGGTCAAACAGGCGGCGACAGTGTTCGAGGATCAGGTGGTGGTGGCCGAAACCCTGGACTCACCCTGGGCCGCATTCTATGAGCAAACCAGCCAGCTGATCGGGCAGACTTACCGCCTCAACGAGGCCATCCTCGTTCAGTTGCAGGGCCAATTGCAGCAGCGCCTGGGCGAACAACAACAGCGCATGACCGCGCTTGTCGCAGTGCTGGCCAGTGTGTTCGTGCTGATCATTTACCTGTACAGCGGCTTCTACGTTTCCACCCAAGCAACGCTGCGCACGCTAGGCAGCGCCATGGACAAGGTGGCCTCTGGCGACATGACGGTGACGTTCCAGGCACACAGCCGCGATGAGCTGGGCGAACTCGGCGAAGGCTTCAGCGAAACCGTGCGCCGCATCCGTGGCCTGATCGATCAGGTCGGCCGTACCGTGGTGGCGGTCGAAGATCAGGCGGTGCAAGTGCTGGCCATCTCGGCGCGCAGTAACCAGGCGATTGGCGGGCAGCGCGAACAGATCGAGCATGTGGCCACGGCCATGAACCAGATGAGCGCCACAGCCCTTGAGGTGGTGCGCAGTGCGGCCTTGGCGGCAGACGGCGCACAGCAGGTCAGCCAGGAGGGCGCCAGTGGGCGTGGCTTGATCGAGAGCCAGCAAAGTGGGATCGGTCGCCTGGCATCGGAGATCGACCAGACCGTGGAGGTGGTGAACCAGTTGGCAGGCCACAGCCAGGCCATTGGCCGAGTGCTGGAAGTGATCCGCAGTATCGCCGAGCAGACCAACCTGCTGGCGCTCAATGCCGCCATCGAGGCGGCGCGGGCCGGTGAGCAGGGGAGAGGGTTTGCGGTGGTGGCCGATGAAGTGCGCACCTTGGCCCGGCGCACCCAAGACTCGACCGAGGAGATCGCGCAGATGATCCAGCACCTGCAGTCGGGTGTCGGCGCGGCGGTGGCTGCAATGGGCAGCAGCCATCGGATGGCCGCAGGCACCGTGGGCGAGGCCCATCAAGTACAGCAGGCATTGGCCAACATCCTCTCGGCGGTGGGCGGTATCGTTGAACAGAACCAGCAAATTGCGGCGGCTGTCGAGCAGCAGAAGGCTGTCGCGCACGGTATCGACCAGCACATCGTGGCCATCAATTGCTCGGCACAGGATACCGCGCAAGGGGCCTGCCAGACCGAGAGTGCCAGCCGTGTATTGCTGGATCAGGTGTCTACCTTGAAGGGGTTGATGGCGGTGTTCCGGGTCTAGGCGGCGGTCTAGGCCCAGGGGCAGCGCCGACCCATGGCGGGACCAGATCGGCAACGGTGAACAAGAGCGACAACCTCAGGTAGGGCGCTGCCGCAGGATGGATGTCGGCAGCGCGTTACCAGCCGAATACATCACAGGTGTTGCGGTAGGTGGCCTGGCTGAGCTGGTGTAGGTCGATGCCTGCCAGTTCGGCCAGTGCCTGGGCAATTTCTGGTAGGTGCTCGGGGCTGTTGCGTTGGCCGGCGAACATCGAAGGTGGCATGTCTGGCGCGTCGGTTTCCAGCACGATGCTGTCCAACGGCAACTGCTTGACCGTTCTGCGCAGGCGCAATGCCTGGGGCCAGGTAGCAGCGCCACCCAGGCCGAGTTTGAACCCGAGCTTGATGTATTCTCGTGCTTCCTCGTAACTGCCTGCAAACGCATGAATGATGCCGGCGCGTGCCGGCTTGTAGCGCTTGAGCGTGGCGATCACCTGAGCGTGGCTGCGCCTTACATGGAGCAGCGACGGCAGTTGAAAATCGCAGGCCATCTGTAACTGAGACTCGAACAGCGCTTGTTGGCGTTGTTTGTCCAGTTCAGGCAGAAAGTAGTCCAGGCCGAACTCACCCACCGCACAGAGCCGCGGGTCCTGGTGCAGGCGCTCGAGCCAACCTCTTAACGCGACGAGGTGTTCCGCGCGGTGCTGCTCCAGGTAGACCGGGTGTAGCCCCAGCGCCGCAGGCAGGCGCTCATCGGCGCATGCCAGATCCCATACCCGCTGGAAATTCGCCTGATACACCCCCAGCACCACCATGCGTTCCACCCCTCGCGCTGCCGCGTTGGCCAGCAGGCGCGGGCGGTCGGCGTCGAAGTCAGGGAAGTCCAGGTGGGTGTGGGTGTCGATCAGGCGCATGATCAGGCCGCTGCGATGCGTTGCTTGAAGGTTCGACCGATGGCATGCACGCCGGGTTCGTAACGTTTGCCTTCGATCGCTGCCAGGGCCAGTTCCAGGGCGGTGGCGGCGATCAGGCCGTGTTGCTGGGCCATGGCATTGACTGGCAGCGGCAGGAAGTCGAGCAACTGGTTGTCGCCGAAGGTGCCCAGCTGCAGTTGGCGCGAGTCCGCCGGGCGCGCCTGCAAGGTATCGAATACGCCTTGCAGCAGCACATAGGAGGTGGTCACCAGTGCATCGGGCAGGCCGCCAAGTTCCTCGAGCAATTGCTGCATCAGGCGTTGGCCGCAATCGCGGCTGAAAGCTTCGCCCTGATAGCGACGGACCTCACCGGTGAACCCTTGGAGGGCTTCGTCAAAGCCGCCGGCGCGGGCCTGGCTGACCGACAGTTCCGGGCGTGCACCGATCAGCGCGATGCTGCGTGGCCTGGTGGCCAGCAGGCTCTCGGTCAACTGGCGGCTGGCGTCGCGGTCGTCGCTGATGACCGAACAGAAATGGGCCGGGTCCAGGCGCCGGTCGATGGCGATCACCGGCAGGCCCTTGTCTTGCAGGTCCCGGTAGCTGTCGTCTTCTGGTGGCAGGCAACTGGCGACGAACAAGGCGTCGCAGCGGCGGGCGCGGAACAATTGCTGCAGCTGGCGCTCACTGTCGGGCTGGTCATCGCTGCTGGCGATCAGCAGCTGGTAACCACGGGCACGGGCGCCCTGTTCAAGTTGTTTGGCAATACGCGCGTAGCTGGGGTTCTCCAGATCCGGGAGAATGAAACCCAAGGTACGGGTATGTCGGCTGCGCAGGCCCGCAGCCTGCGGGTTGGGTGTGAAGCCATGGGCCTCGACCACGGCACGCACCCGTTCGACAGTGCTGCTGCTGATGCGCTGTTGTTCGGCCTTGCCATTGATGACGTAGCTGGCAGTGGTTACGGACACACCAGCCAGACGGGCGATATCGCTGAGTTTCACCGAATTTTCCTTGTTATTACCGGGGCTGGCCATGGGGCCAGACCGGATAGTTTGACCCGGCCAGGCCGCCACGCGCAGGCGACCATTGTCGCAATTGTCCGACAGGATGGGGCTTTTTCCCCGGAAGATTATCGAGTAACGTGGCCGCTTGGTCAGATTAAACGTTTCAGCTGATAAATTTTCTGCCTCGGCTGCCGCCTGTACAAGGCCGTTGAACTGGCTGATTACGTGAATTTCACAACAATACCTCAGTACCTGGCGCAAATGCGCAAACCGGGGCTGCAAAAGGAGAAGGTCATGCTCGAGCTCGCCAAAGAGCAGATAGCCATGGGCCAGACGGCTGCCGACAAAGCCGAGGCGTTGCGCCTGCTGGCCGATCGCCTGGTCGCCGACGGCCTGGTCGCACAAGGGTATCTGGAGGGGTTGCAGGCGCGTGAGGCGCAAGGCTCCACCTTCCTTGGCCAGGGCATTGCCATCCCCCATGGCACCCCGCAGACCCGTGAGCTGGTGTTTGCCACCGGGGTGCGCCTGTTGCAGTTTCCTGACGGCGTGGACTGGGGCGATGGCCAGATCGTCTACCTGGCCATCGGTATTGCCGCACGCTCCGACGAACACCTGCGTCTGTTGCAGTTGCTGACCCGTGCCCTGGGCGAGACTGACCTGGCCGAGGCACTGCGCCGGGCGAGCTCCGCCGAGGCCCTGCTCAAACTGCTGCAAGGCGCACCGCAGGCGCTGGCGCTGGATGCGCAACTGGTCGCCCTGAACCTGCCTGCTGAGGACTTTGACGAACTGGCCTGGCGCGGCGCCCGCCTGCTACAGCGTGCCGGGTGCGTCGACAGCGGCTTTGCCGCGGTGTTGCAACAGGCCGAGCCCTTGCCCCTGGGCGAGGGCCTGTGGTGGCTGCACAGCGAGCGCCAGGTACGCCAGCCCGGCCTGGCGTTCATTACACCGCAGCAGCCGCTGCGTTATCGCGAGCAGCCGCTCAATGGTCTGTTCTGCCTGGCCAGCCTGGGCGCGGCTCACCAGGCGTTGCTTGAGCGGCTGTGCGAAGTGCTGATCGAAGGGCGTGGGCAGACGCTCTACCAGGCCACCAGCAGCCGTGCGGTGCTTGAGGTGCTGGGCGGTGAGGCGCCGCCCGATTGGCCCAGTGCGCGTACCGTGCTGGCCAACCCGCATGGCTTGCATGCCCGCCCGGCCAAGGTTCTGGCGCAGTTGGCCAAAGGCTTCGAGGGCGACATTCGCCTGCGTGTGCTCGACAGCGGGCAGCCGGCGGTGTCGGTCAAGAGCTTGAGCAAGCTGCTCAGCCTCGGCGCACGGCGTGGGCAGGCGCTTGAACTGCTGGCCGAACCGTCCATTGCCAGCGATGCCTTGCCAGTGCTGCTGGCGGCGATTGAACAAGGCCTGGGTGAGGACGTGGACCCCCTGCCGCCAACCATTGCGCCGGTCGCCATCGCCCCGGTCGAGGTGCTGCAGGCACCCGCTGCGGGCAGTTGCCTCCAGGCCGTGGGCGCGGCCCCGGGGATTGCCAGTGGGCCCGCCCATGTCTGTGTGCAGCGTGATATCGACTACCCGCTCCGTGGCGAATCGCCGGCCCAGGAGCGCCTCAAGCTGCGTCGTGCACTGGATGAGGTGAACAGCGAATTGCAGGCGTTGGTGCAGCGCAGCGACAGGGCCGTTGGCGAGATCTTCGTCACCCATCAGGAAATGCTCGCCGACCCGGCGCTGGCTGACGATGTCGAACTGCGCCTGGCCCAGGGTGAAAGCGCGGCGGCGGCGTGGATGGCTGTCATCGAAGCAGCGGCTCGGCAGCAGGAGGCACTGCACGATGCCCTGCTTGCTGAACGTGCAGCTGACCTGCGTGACATCGGCCGTCGGGTATTGGCGCAGCTGTGCGGTATTCAGGCCCAGGCCGAACCTGACCAACCCTACATACTGGTGATGGAAGAGGTCGGGCCCTCTGACGTCGCCCATCTGGACCCTGCGCGAGTGGCGGGCATCGTGACCGCCCAGGGTGGCGCCACGGCGCACAGCGCGATCGTGGCGCGGGCCTTGGGCATCCCTGCGGTGGTCGGCGCGGGGCTCGCTGTACTCCTGCTGGAAGCCGGCACGCCGCTGCTGATCGACGGCCAGCGCGGCAGGGTCACCGTTGCGCCTGCCGCCGATGACTTGCAACGCGCGTTGGCCGAGCGCGACCAACGCGAACAACGCCTGCAAGCGGCCTGGGCTCACCGCCACGAACCCGCGGTCACCCGCGATGGCCGCGCGGTTGAAGTGTTCGCCAACATCGGCCAGAGCAGCGGCATCGACACGGTGGTGGAGCAGGGCGCCGAAGGCGTTGGCTTGCTGCGCACCGAGCTGATTTTCATGGCTCATCCGCAGGCGCCGGACGTGGCCACGCAGGAAGCCGAATACCGCCGTGTGCTCGATGGCCTGGGCGGGCGTCCCCTGGTTGTGCGCACCCTCGATGTGGGGGGCGACAAACCCTTGCCCTACTGGCCGATCGCTGCCGAGGAAAACCCCTTCCTCGGTGTGCGGGGGGTACGCCTGACCCTGCAACGGCCACAGATCATGGAGGATCAGTTGCGCGCCTTGCTGCGTGCCGCCGACCAGCGTCCGTTGCGGATCATGTTCCCGATGGTCGGCCAGGTCCACGAGTGGCGCGAGGCACGGGCGCTGGTCCAGCGCTTGCGCGAGGACATCCCGGTCGCCGACCTGCAGCTGGGCATCATGGTCGAAGTGCCGTCCGCCGCCTTGCTGGCGCCGCAACTGGCCCGTGAAGTGGACTTCTTCAGCATCGGCACCAACGACCTGACCCAATACACCTTGGCCATCGACCGTGGCCACCCGAGCCTGTCGGCCCAGGCCGACGGCCTGCACCCGGCAGTGTTGAGCCTGATCGACATGACCGTGCGCGCCGCCCACGCTGAAGGCAAGTGGGTGGGTGTTTGCGGTGAACTGGCCGCAGACCCGCAAGCTGTGCCTGTACTGCTGGGGCTGGACGTTGACGAACTGAGCGTGGCCGCCCGTAGCATTGCCGAAGTCAAGGCCCTGGTTCGCCAGGCCGATCATCAAACGGCCCGCGCCCTGGCGCGCGAAGCCTTGCAACAAGACAGCGCCGCAGCGGTTCGCGCGCTGGTGGAGCGTTACTGAATGGCCAAGATTCTCACCCTCACCCTCAACCCGGCGCTGGACATTACTGTTGGCCTCGACACCCTGCGCCCCGGGCACGTCAACCGGGGCCAGGCGCAGCACAGCCATGCCGCCGGCAAGGGGCTGAACGTGGCCCAGGTGTTGTCCGACCTGGGGCACAGTGTGACCGTTGGGGGGTTCCTTGGCCGGGACAACCTGCAGCCGTTCGAGGCGCTGATCGACTGGCGCGGCTTCGCCGACTGCTTCGTCCGTGTACCGGGCGAGACGCGCAGCAACCTCAAACTGGTCGAAGCCGATGGCCGGGTGACTGATATCAACGGGCAAGGGCCGCAGATCGATGAGGCCGCCCGCACCGCCCTGCTGCGCTGCCTCGAGCAACGGGCACCTGGGCACGATGCCGTGGTGGTGGCGGGGAGCCTGCCGCGCGGGATCAGTGCCGAGTGGTTCCGGCAGTTGCTCGAGCAGTTGAAGGCCCAAGGGCTGAAGGTGGCCCTCGACAGCAGCGGCGAGGCGCTGCGGGCCGGCTTGCAGAGCGTGCCCTGGCTGGTCAAACCGAACACCGAGGAGCTTGGCGAAGTACTTGGCCTGGCTGTGCACAGCGCCGCCGAACAGCGCGCTGCCGCGCAGCGCTTGTTGGCCACGGGGGTCGAGCATGTAGTGGTATCGGCCGGTGAGCAGGGCGTCAGTTGGTTCGCCCCAGGCCACGCGCTGCATGCCCGGCCGCCAAAGGTGCGCGTTGCAAGCACCGTGGGCGCAGGTGACTCACTGGTTGCAGGAATGGTCCATGGGTTGCTGCTGGCCGAAGCGCCAGCGCAGACCTTGCGCCGTGCCACGGCCATCGCCGCCCAGGCCGTAACCCAGGTCGGCTTCGGCATCCGTGACCGTGAGCAACTGGCGCGCTTTGAGGCGGCCGTGCACCTGGCAGAACAACAAGAGGGTTGCCGATGAACATAGCCATCGTTACTGCCTGCCCGAATGGGCAGGTCTCCAGCGTGCTGAGTGCGCGCTTGCTGGCGGCCGCCGCTCAGCGCCGAGGCTGGAAGACCTG
Organism: Pseudomonas sp. NBRC 111131; assembly: GCF_001320525.1. Lineage (NCBI taxonomy): Bacteria > Pseudomonadati > Pseudomonadota > Gammaproteobacteria > Pseudomonadales > Pseudomonadaceae > Pseudomonas > Pseudomonas sp. NBRC 111131. The sequence goes on from NZ_BCBH01000006.1 coordinate 187,666, forward strand.
CGTCGAAGTGCAGGATGCCGAGCATCCCGAACGCCAGCTGACGCCCGCGCAAGTGGCCGATGCCGACTGGGTGCTGGTGGTCAGCACCGGCCCGGTGGACCTGGGCCGCTTTGCAGGCAAACGCCTGTACCAAAGCACCCCAGCGCAGGCATTGGCCGACCGCGACGGCTTTCTCGACGAAGCAGCGACCAGGGCTCAGGTACAGCCGGCCTTGTCGACCCGCGATCTGCCACCTGCCGCCAAGGTTGCGCGCATCGTTGCCATCACGGCCTGCCCGACGGGTGTGGCGCATACCTTCATGGCCGCCGAAGCATTGCAGCAAGCGGCGCAGCAGCTGGGCTACCAGCTCACGGTGGAGACGCAAGGTTCGGTTGGCGCACGCAACCCGTTGTCGGCCCAAGCCATCGCCGATGCCGACGTGGTACTACTGGCCGCCGACATCGAAGTGCCCACGGCACGTTTTGCCGGCAAACGCATTTACCGATGCGGCACCGGCATCGCGCTCAAGCAGGCGCGCGCCACATTGGACAGGGCACTGGCCGAGGGCAAGGTGGAAAGCGCCGTTAACGGCGCAGCCGCGGCCAGCGCCAGCAAGCCCGAGAAGACGGGGGTCTACAAGCACCTGCTGACAGGGGTTTCGTTCATGCTGCCGATGGTGGTGGCCGGCGGCTTGCTGATTGCCCTGTCGTTCGTCTTCGGCATCGAGGCATACAAGGAGCCGGGTACCTTGCCGGCAGCATTGATGCAGATTGGTGGCGAGGCCGCCTTCAAGTTGATGGTGCCGCTGCTGGCGGGCTATATCGCCTGGTCGATCGCCGACCGCCCGGGCCTTGCCCCTGGCATGATCGGTGGCCTGTTGGCCAGCACCCTGGGTGCTGGTTTCATTGGCGGCATCGTTGCAGGTTTTCTGGCCGGTTACAGCGCCAAGGCCATTGCCCGCTGGGCACGGCTGCCCAGCAGCCTGGACGCGCTCAAACCGATTCTGATCATTCCGCTGCTGGCCAGCCTGTTCACTGGGCTGGTGATGATCTACGTGGTCGGCCAGCCGGTGGCGGCCATGCTCGTAGGCCTGACACACTTTCTCGACAGCATGGGTACCACCAACGCCATTCTCCTCGGGCTGTTGCTCGGCGGCATGATGTGCGTGGACCTGGGCGGCCCGATCAACAAGGCGGCCTACGCGTTTTCGGTGGGGCTGCTGGCGTCATCGAGCTACGCACCGATGGCGGCGACCATGGCTGCAGGCATGGTGCCGCCGATCGGCTTGGGCATTGCCACATTCCTGGCACGTCGCAAGTTCGCTCAGAGCGAGCGCGAGGCCGGCAAGGCGGCGTTGGCACTGGGCTTGTGCTTCATTTCCGAAGGAGCGATCCCCTTCGCCGCCAAGGACCCCCTGCGGGTGATCCCGGCAAGTGTCGCCGGGGGCGCGTTGACTGGGGCGCTGTCGATGTACTTCGGCTGCAAGCTGATGGCGCCCCATGGCGGGCTGTTCGTGCTGCTGATCCCCAATGCGATCAACCATGCGTTGCTGTACCTGCTGGCGATCGTTGCGGGTAGCCTGCTGACGGCGGTGGTGTATGCGCTGATCAAGAAGAGTGAGCGGGTGGAGCTGGCGGTGGCACCTGTTAACCCGTGAGAGCAACGGGCTTGCCCAACGTCTAAAGGGTGTCGCAATTTCTGTGGGCGCGGGCTTGCCCCGCGAACACCGGCGAAGCCGGTGCCAACCACCGCGTTACCTCGGAGCCCGCCGCCGCTAGCGCCGATGCTTCTGCCGTAACGGCACCAGCAGATCCCCCAGCCCGTTGTGGTCGATCTCGTGCATCAACGCCAGTAACCCGCCCAGCTCCCCCGTTGGAAACCCCTTGCGCGCAAACCACGCCAGGTAGTCGCCCGGCAGGTCGGCAATGATTCGGCCCTGGTATTTGCCAAACGGCATCGTGCGCGTGACCAGCAGTTCGAGGGTTTCCGGTTTCATCGGCAGTGCCTGGCAAGGGAAATGCGCCGACCATACTGCAATCTGCACGAGCGCCCAAGCGGCAATCATGCAGAACGCCGGTTTTCGCTGTAGTGCCTGTATGCATAACTATCTGATTTAAATACACTTTTTTGTATTGAGGCGCTTGGCACGAAGGCTGCTCCTGTTTAAGCACTATCACCTGCCAAGGAGTTAAGCCATGAGCAACCCCAACAAAGATGTGATCGATGTGCTCAATGACCTTATCGAGTACAGCAAGGACGGCGAGAAGGGCTTCAAAGCTTCGGCCGATGATGTGAAAAACTCGGAACTCAAGGCATTCTTCGTGCAGCGTGCGGGCGAATGCGCCAATGCTGCAAGCGAACTGCAAAGTGAGGTACGCCGCTTGGGTGGCGACCCGGAAACTTCTACCAGCATCAGCGGTGACATGCACCGTGGCTGGGTCAACCTCAAGTCGATGCTGACCGGCAAAGATGAAGAAGCGGTGCTCAATGAGGTCGAGCGCGGCGAAGATCATGCGCTCAAAGCCTACAAAGAGGCGCGAGAAAAACTGGTCAAGCTGGGCCGTACGGGTACTGACCAGAGCTACACCCTGGTCGAGAAGCAGCTGCAAGGCGTTCAGCGTAATCATGACCAGGTCAAAGCACTGCGCAACGCAGCCCGCGCTCGCTCCTAGTCTGCAGGGCCTTCTACCCGGTTACGGCCATTGGCTTTAGCCCGGTAGAGCGCCTCGTCCGCGGCACCCAGCACCTGGGCAAGGTCCTGTTGGGTGCCCGGGGTGTGGACGCCGATGCCGATGCTGACCGTTACCCCACGGGCATCATCGGCAAACGGCGTCAACGCTTCGACACTAGCGCGAATGCGTTCAGCCAATAGCCGTGCGCCGACCAATTCGGTTTCCGGCAGGATCACCTGAAACTCTTCCCCGCCATAACGCGCCGCCAGGTCGGCAGGACGGTGTATGCACCGTTCGAGGGTCTTTGCCACTTCGCGTAATGCATGGTCGCCGCCGGCGTGACCATGGCGTTGGTTGAATGCCTTGAAGTGGTCCACATCTACCATCAAGACGGCTAATGGCCTACGGTTGCGCTGGGCGCGCGCCCATTCCTGGCGCAGTACCTGATCGAGCCGGCGGCGGTTGGCCAGGCCGGTCAGGCTGTCGGTGGCGGCCAGGGTGGCCAGGCCCTGTTCGGCTTCGTGCCGGCGTCGCAGCTCGCGCCCCAGCAGCAATGTCAGCCACAGAATGCCGATACACAGTACCCCTGTTGCTGCGCTGACCACTACGGCGGTACGCCGCCACGACTGGAACACTTCATCACTGGAGTGCACCACCAGGATGATCAAAGGCAAATCGGCTACCCGGGCAAAGGAGTACATGCGCTGCGTGCCATGCACGCTCGAGCGGGCACTGAAGCTGCCGCTGCGTTCACCCAGAATCCGTTTGAAGTTGGGACGGTCGGCAAAGCGGGTACCGATCAAAGGGTCCTGCGCCCGGGAAGGCTGCCGGGCGAGCAACTGGCCGTCGGCATTGAGCAGGTTGATGCTGCTTTCTTCGCCAATATCCAAGCGTTGGAACAGCTCACTGAAATAGGACAGGCGCAACGCCCCGGCGGCCAGCCCTGCGAACGTTCCGTCCGAGCCGGAGATGCGCCGACTGAAGCTTATGCACCAGTCAAGATCCCCGAGCCGCGCCTTGAACGGCGGGCCAATCAACAACCCCAGGCCCGCGTTGCGGCGATGGGCGCGAAAAAACACGGTGTCGGCGAAGTTGGCCTGGCGCGGCGGTACGCGGGTGGAATCACCCACCACATCCCCATTGGCGTTCAGCCAGAGAATATCGCCGCGTACCGGCGCGGCGAAGGTCTGGTTGAACAGGATCTGCTGGCGCAGTGTGGGGGCTACCTGGAGTAGTTCGGGATGTTCCACAGCCCAGATCAGCCCGCGCAACGATTGGTCATAGAGTTCGACGTTGCGCAGGATGTCGCTCTCGATCAGCTGGATGATGTTGTTGGACGAGCGCACGGCCGATTGCTCGACGCTGTCGCGCTCGCGGGCAAGCAGGTAGCCGACGATGGCCACGATCGCGAGCACGGCAAGGCAGCTGCCAAGGTTCAGGATCAGCTCGGGGTGAGACCTGTAGAATGCGAAACGCGGTGATCGAGTGGGCATGCGCGTTACTGCTGAGGCAGGGCCATTTGCGGCGGCGACATTCTAGGGAAGCGGGGATTGTCGAACAAGATTTGTCCGACGGAATCACGCCGCTGGGCTGCAAGCCCATGCCCGCAGGCAGCGCATTTTCCTGGAGCAGCCGGCTTGCCCGGCAAAACGGGGGCATAGCCCCCGCCTGCGACGTTGGATCAGAACACGTTCAGTGGGTAATCCACGATCACGCGCAATTCGTCGTTGTCGCTGTTGCTGTCGATCGACGCATAGCCCTGGCTGCCGCGGTGGGTGGCATAACGTACCAACACCGACAGGTCCTTGAAGTCGCCTTCCTGGAACACATACTTCACATCCAGGTCCCGCTCCCAGTGCTTGGCGTTCTTGCCATCGACACGGTAGTAGTCGTAGTGGGTGTTGTTCTGGTCGGCCTTGGTCAGGTCCGCCTCACCGCGTGAGTACGACAGCGTGGTGCTCAGGCCGGGAATGCCGACGCCCGCAAAGTTGTAGTCATACTGCAGCTTCCACGAACGTTCGTTGGGGGCGTTGAAGTCCGAGTACATGCGCGAGTTGTCCAGGTACACGCTGTCGCCCAGGTTGATGTAGTCGAACGGCGTGTCGCCATTGACCCGCTGGTAGGCAGCGGTGACGCTGTGGTAACCGGCGTTGACCGTGAAGTGCACGCTGTAGGTGTTGTTGTCGATCTTGCCCAGCAGCGCCTGGCCCGTGTCCTGGGTGTGGTAGAAGTGCACGCCTGGGTTGAGGCTGACCAGGTCATTGACCACATAGGTGTAGTCGAAGTCAGCGTAGTACTGGTTCCAGATGTCCTTGAGCTCGGCGGCGTACAGGTTCGCGGTGATGTTTTCGGTGCCGCTCCACGAGGCGCCCGCCCAGTTCAGGTGCTTGCTCTTGTCGTGCTCGTCCAGCGCACCGTAATAGGTGTCGATGCGGCGGTGGCCGCTCTGGTTGTACGGCTTGGTGAAACTGACCTGGCCACCCTCGAGCAGCAGGCCGTCGATGCTGGTATTGGTCAGGCTCACACCGCGGAAGGTCTGCGGCAGCATGCGGGTTTCGCCGCCGGCGATCACCGGGTTGGTGAGGAACAGGTCACCGGCTTTGAGCTCGGTGTCGAATGCCTTGAGCTTGACTGCCGCGCCTGCGGTGGAAAACGCGTGCGGGGCAGCGCCCAGTTCACCGTCGTCCTTCACATGCTCAGGCAGGATGCTGGTACCGGCATGGCCGCCACCGCCATCGAGCTTCAGGCCCAGCATGGCGTGGGCATCGAGGCCAAACCCAACGGTACCGGGCGTGTAGCCGGACTCGAACCGGGCTACGGCACCCTGGCCCCACTCGCGCTTGTCGCGCACGCCAGTGTTCAGGTTGTTGCGGTTGAAGTACGCATTACGAAAATGCAGGTTGAACGACGAGCCTTCGATGAAGCCATCAGCCTTGTCTTCATCTGCCTGGGCGGCGAGGGGCATCGTTGCAGTCAATGCAATGAACAGCGGGGTAAAACGGAACGCGGAAGGCACCGGTACTAGCTCCTTTGGTCTGACGGTGGGGCAGTTTTTATTTTTGAATGTGCAACTTTCTTGTTAGGGACGTAACGGCCGGGCTGATCGTTAAAGCACATAAAAAAAGCCGCTGACTTGGCAGCGGCTTCAAGAGGCTAACATATCGACACCGACGGTGCCCATGGCGTAGCCAAGGGAAAACTGGAGCGGGAGCGATGCGCGATCAGCTATCGGCATTGGCGTCGCTGGAGACCTTCGAAGCAGTCTGTTCTGCCGCTTTTCCGGCGTCGGCCTTGTGCGCGATGGCTTCGCGGGCTTCCTGGTGAACAGCGGCAAGTTCTGCATTACGGGCAACGAACGCTGGGGATTCTTCGGCCATGGCCATGGGCGACAACAACAGGGAAGACAGAACGAAAACGCTGGCAATACCCATACTGTTGGACATTTTGAAACTACCTTCTTGCGGGGCAAGTGCTAATGGAGACAGGGCTAAAGTTAGTCCCTTCAGTGCCCCGGAAACAGCATCAGGCGCGATAAGCACTGTTGCGCAAAAGGTAACGATCGTCCTGCAAAGCAAGCGGAATTTCGCCGGAAACCCGCGTACTTGAGCACCTGCCGGGTAGGCGTTGTGGGTGGCCTTCTGTGACTCGCGGCGGCCCAAAAAAAGGAAACTGAGGTAACGTTCAGATCGCTAACGCTTGAATTCGGCCAAACGGGGCAGGCGTATCCCGAAGGTGTTCGCGCCTGCCTCGCTTTGCACAAAGACCTCACCTCCATGCATCACTGCGATCGCCTTGACGATCGCCAACCCCAACCCATGGTTGCCGCCACCGCTGTTGCTGCGCGCCGCATCCACCCGGTAGAACCGCTCGAACAACAGCGGCAGGTGTTCGTCATCGATCGCCGGCCCCGGGTTGCTCACCGCAATGCTGACCTGCTCCGGCCCGGCGTCGATAAGCACATGGATCACCTGGTTGGGCGCAGTGTGCTGCACAGCATTGTTCAACAGGTTGATCAGTGCCCGGCGCAGCTGCGCTTTCTCGATGGGGGCCTGGGCATCGCCGCTGACGGTGACGCTGACCTGCGCGTCTTCAAGGATGTAATCCAGGTAGTCGAGGGTCGTGGCGACTTCCTCGGCCAGTGACGCCTGGGTCAAGGCGGTGGCCTTGCTGCCCTGGTCGGCGCTGGCCAGGAACAGCATGTCGTTGATGATGCTGCGCAGGCGTTCAAGCTCTTCGAGGTTCGACTGCAGTACCTCGAAGTAATGTTCGGCGCTGCGCCCGCGGGTGAGGGCGACCTGGGTCTGGCCGATCAGGTTGGTCAGCGGTGAGCGCAGTTCATGGGCGACGTCTGCGTTGAACGCCTCCAGCCGTGAATAAGCCTGGCTGACCCGGTCGAGGGCAATGTTGAAGGCGCCGGCGAACTGGGCCAGTTCCGGTGCCAGGTCAGCGGTCTGCAGCCGGCCATCCAGGCGCGGCGGGGCCAAGGCCTGGGCCTCATTGGACAGCGCACGCAGGGGGCGCAGGCCAATGCGAGCTACCCAGTAGCCCAGCACCGAGGCCAGCAGAACACCAAGCACCGCCAAACCTACGATGGCCACCAGCAGGCTGTGCTGCGCCTGCCAGAAGGTTTCGGTGTCGATGCCGATCAGGAAGCGCAGCGCCGGGCGGTCGGCCAGCGGGGGCAGTTCGCTGACCAATACCTTGTAAGGGTAAGGGCGGTCGGGCAGACGCAGGTCGCGCATGCCTTGCGGCCCTTCAGCGAAGGCGCGGACCAGTTCGCTGGGGTGGCCGTATTCGAAGGCAGGGTTGCTGCCCACCACCCAAAAGCGGATGCGCCTGTCTTCTTCACTGAGCAGGTTGAGCTTGTTGCTGACCTTGGCCCAGTGCTCAGGGGTACCAAAGCGGTTGAGGGTGGATTCGAGCACGCTGAAGCGTGCGTCCAGTTCGGCCGCCGGCAACAGGTCGAGGCTGCGGTCGACCTGGCGATACAGCGCCGTGCCGATCAGCAGGAACACCCCCATCGCTACCAGGATGAACAGCGCCGACAGGCGCAGCGCGATAGAGTTAACCGGCACGGTTTTCCAGGACATAGCCCATGCCTCGGATGGTGTGCAGCAACTTATTGTCGAACGGCCCGTCGAGCTTGGCACGCAGGCGCTTGATGGCCACTTCGACGACATTGGCGTCGCTGTCGAAGTTGATATCCCAGACCAGCTCGGCAATCGCCGTCTTGGAAAGGATCTCGCCCTGGCGCCGGGCCAGCACACTGAGTAGCGAGAATTCCTTGGCGGTCAATTCCAGGCGTTGGCCAGCGCGGGTGGCCTTGCGCGCCATCAAATCGATCCACAGGTCGCCCACCTGCACCTGCAACGGTTCGTGGCTGCTGCTGCGGCGAGTCAGGGCTTGCAAGCGTGCCACCAGTTCGAGAAAAGAGAACGGCTTGCCCAGGTAGTCGTCGGCACCTTCGCGCAGACCGTGGATGCGGTCTTCGACGCGCTCGCGGGCGGTGAGCATGATCACCGGGGTCTGCTTGCGTGCGCGCAGGGCGCGCAACACACCATAGCCATCAAGGCCCGGTAGCATCACGTCGAGCACGATCACGGCGTAGTCGCCTTCCAGGGCCAGGTGCAAGCCGTCGATACCGTCGCGCGCCAGGTCGACCGTGAAGCCTTGCTCGCTCAGGCCGCGGTGCAGGTAGTCGGCGGTTTTCTCTTCGTCTTCGATGATCAGCACACGCATGGTCTTGTCTCAGTTGGCACTTGGCGCGGCCGCGCTGGCGGCCTGGCGGCGATGGAACAGGCGCTCCAGGGCCAAGTATATGACCGGGGTGGTGAACAGCGTCAGGGCCTGGCTGACCAGCAGCCCGCCGACCACCGCGATGCCCAGTGGCTGGCGCAGCTCGGCACCGGCGCCAAGGCCGAACATCAGCGGAACCGCACCGAGCAAGGCAGCCAGGGTGGTCATGATGATCGGCCTGAAGCGGGTCAGGCATGCCTGGTGGATGGCCTGCTCAGGCGTCATGCCGTGGTGGCGCTGCGCTTCCAGGGCGAAGTCGATGAGCAGGATGCCGTTCTTCTTGACGATGCCGATCAGCAGCACCACACCGATCAGCCCCATGATGCTGAAGTCCTGACCCATGGCCCAGAGCAGAATCAATGCACCCAGGCCTGCCGAAGGCAGGGTCGAGATGATGGTCAGCGGGTGGACGAAGCTCTCGTAGAGCACACCAAGGATGATGTACACCGCCACCAACGCGGCGAGGATCAGCCACGGCTGGCTCGACAGTGAACTCTGGAAGGCCTGGGCTGCGCCCTGGAAGTTGCCGGTGATCGAATCCGGCATGCCCAGCTCGCGTTGGGTGCGCTCAAGAATCTTCACCGCATCGCCCAGGGCCACGCCAGGTGCCAGGTTGAACGACAGGTTGGCGGCCGGGAACAGGCCGTCATGGCTGATCGACAGCGGCCCTGTGCTGGGGGCTGCGACATGCGCCAGAGCCGATAACGGCACCATTTCATTGGTCAGGGGCGAGCGCAGGTAGAAGAAGTTGAGGCTCTCGGCCTTGCCGCGCTGCTTGGCGTCCAGTTCCAGTATCACCTTGTACTGGTTGGTTTCGGTCTGGAACTCACTGATCTGCCGCTGGCCGAAGGCATCGTACAATGCCTGATCGACGTCGGTGGTCGTCAGGCCGAAGCGCGCCGCAGCCTGGCGGTCGATGTCGATGCGGGTGACGCTGGCGCCCAGTTGCAGGTCGTTGGACAAGTCGCGCAACGCCGGGTTTTCCCGCAGGCGGTCGGTCAGGCGCTGGGTCCACAGGTTGAGGGCGACGCCGTCGTTGCTCTTGAGCACATATTGGTACTGGGTGCGCGAAGGGCCGGAACTGAGGTTGATGTCTTGCCCTGCACGCATGTACAGGACGATGCCCGGTACCTGGGCAAGCTTGGGTCGCAAGCGGTCGATCAGCTCGCTGGCCGACACATCACGATCGCCACGGGGCTTGAGGGCGATCCAGAAGCGGCCGTTGGCGATGGTCTGGTTGCTGCCGGTGACGCCTACCGAGTGGGAAAACGCCTGCACGGCCGGGTCCGCTTCGATGATCTTGGCCAGCGCCAGGTGTTTTTCCACCATCGACGGGAAAGACACGTCCGCTGCGGCCTCCGTGGTGCCCAGGATGAAGCCGGTGTCTTGCAGCGGGAAGAAGCCCTTGGGGATGGCCACGTAGCCCACCACCGCAAGGGCCAGGGTCACGCCGAACACCGCTAGGGTCAGGCGCTGGTGGGCCAGGGCACGGTTAAGGCCTTTTTCGTACCCTTTCAACAGGCGCTCACCAAAGCCCCCATGCTGATCGGAGGGCGGGCGACGCATGAACAGGGCGCAGAGGGTAGGGGCCAAGGTCAGCGACACCACCACCGAAATCAGGATGGTGGCGGTGGCGGTCAGGGCAAACTCCTTGAACAGCCGGCCGACCACACCGCCCATGAACAGCAGCGGAATGAAGGCCGCGATCAGCGAGAAGCTGATCGAGACCACAGTGAAGCCGATCTCGCCGGCGCCCTTGAGCGCTGCGGTACGGCTGTCGTCACCCGCCTCCAGGTGACGATGAATGTTCTCCACCACTACGATGGCATCATCCACCACGAAACCCACCGCGATGACGATGGCCACCAGGGTCAGGTTGTTGAGGCTGAAACCGAGCACGTACATCAGCGCACAACTGGCGATCAGCGAAACGCCGAGGACGCTGGACACCACCAGTGTCGCCGACCATTGGCGCAGGAACAGCGCCATCACGCCGATCACCAGGGCCACGGCGATCATCAGGGTCAGTTCCACTTCGTGCAGTGAGGCGCGGATGGTCTGGGTGCGGTCCTGCAGCACCGACACCTCGACCGAGGCCGGCAGCATTTCCTGCAACTTGGGCAGGGCGGCGAGCACGCGGTCCACGGTGTCGACGATATTGGCGCCCGGCTGGCGGAACACCACCAGGTTGAGCCCCGGTTGGTTGCCGGACCAGGCCTTGACGTAGGCGTTCTCGGCGCCGTTGATTACCTTGGCCACATCCTGCAGGTGCACAGGCGCGCCGTTGCGATAAGAGACGATCAGCTTGGCGTAATCTTCGGGGTGGAACAGCTGGTCGTTGGCCGCGATGGTCGACACGCTGTGCTCACCATACAGCGCACCCTTGGCCAGGTTGAGACTGGTCTGCTGAATGGCCTGGCGCAGGTCGGCGAGGGTCAGGCCGATGGCGGCCAGTTTTTCCGGTTGGGCCTGCACGCGAATGGCAGGGCGCAGTTGCCCGGTGATGTTGACCAGGCCAACCCCGTCGATCTGGCTCAACTGGCGGGCCAGCAGCGTCTCGGCGTAGTCGCTGAGGTCGTTGCCGGGCATCTGTTCGGAGCTGACGGTGAGCACCAGCACCGGGCTGTCGGCCGGGTTGACCTTGCGCCAGGTCGGCGGGTTGGGCAGGTCCTGAGGCAGGCGGGCAGTGGCCGTGTTGATGGCCGCTTGCACTTCCTGGGCGGCGGTGTCGATGTTCTTGTCGAGGGTGAACTGCAGAATCAGCGTGGTCGAGCCCAGCGCGCTGCTGCTGGTCATCTGGGTCATGCCGGGAATAGCGCTGAACTGCACCTCCAGCGGCGTGGCCACCGAGGAAGCCATGGTTTCAGGACTGGCGCCGGGCAACTGGGCGGTGACCTGGATGGTCGGAAAGTCCGCCTCGGGCAGCGGTGCCACCGGTAAGCGCGGGAAGGCGATAGCCCCGAGCAGTACCAGGGCGATGGTCAGCAGCAGGGTGGCGATGGGGTGATCGATGCACCACGCCGAAACACCGTTGCGGGTATTCATGGCTGGCCCCTGCCATCAGCCATCTCCGGCGGTGGCGGCGCGTCTGGCGTGACCTCGACCCGCGAACCTGGTTTGAGCCGCGACTGGCCATCGAGCACCAGGCGTTCGCCCACCTTGACCCCCGCGATGATGTTCAGCCCGCTGTCCTGGTACAGCACCTTGACCGGCACAGCGGTGACGTTGTCACCGTCCAGTCGATAGACGAAGTGCCCATCGACACCCCGTTGTACCACCGGTGGCGGCACCACCAGCGCATTCTGTTCGATAGCGGTGCGCAGGCGAATGGTGACCAGCTGGCCAGGCCAGAGGTGGCCGTCCTTGTTGTCGAACTCGGCCTTGACCCGCACTGTGCCGGTGTTGGCCGAGACCTGGTTGTCGATCAACGCCAGGTGGCCTTCGCCGAGCAGGTTACGCTCGCCATCGGCGTCCATGTAGGCCTGGACCAGCGCTGGCGCAGGCGCCTTGAGCAGGCTTTGCAGCGTGGGCAGCATCTGTTGTGGCAGGGAAAACTCCACGGCAATGGGATCGATCTGAGTCACGCTGAACAGGCCCTGGGTATCGCTGGTGCGCACCAGGTTGCCGGGGTCGACATTGCGAATGCCGACGCGCCCGGTGACCGGTGAGCGAATCTGCGTGTAGGAGAGCTGCACCTCGGCATTGGTGATGGCAGCCTGGTTGCCCTTGACCGTGGCTTGCAGTTGGTTGACCAGCGCCTGCTGCTGGTCGAGGGTCTGCTTGGACACGCCGTCATCGGTACTGAGCAGGCGGTAGCGCTTGAGGTCGACACCGGCAACCTGGATCTGTGCCTGGCTTTGACCCAGCTGGGCGCGGGCCTGGTCGAGGCTGGCACGGATGCTGCGGTCGTCGAGGGTGGCGAGCAGGTCGCCTTCCTTGACCCACTGGCCCTCTTTGACCAGGACCTGGGTCAGCACCCCCTCGACTTGCGGCCGGACCTCGACACTGTGCAGCGACAGCACCGAGCCGATGGCGCTGGCGTATCGCGGCACGTCTTGCTGGGTGACGCTCACCACCCGCACCGGGATAGCGGTTTGCGCATGCGTGACGGGCGCCTCCTTGCGCTGGCTGTACCAGATACCCAGTGCCGCCAGGGCGAGCAATGCAATGACGGCCGTAAAAAGGGAGCGGGTAGGACGACGCATCGGCGCGGGCACCTTGGCCAAGAGGATGGGAAACGGATGTCTGTACTCAAGCTTATAGCCCCCGAACAAGGTCGGCAGCGTGACGGCTGGCTGACAGCGCTGACAGTTTCGCAGCGCTCAGCGCGGTCTAGAACCCGATGAAGGCGTAGTAGCGGGGCGTTTCGCTTGTCGATTGCAGGCCAAGCCCTTGGAGTGTCAGCGACAGCTCATCATCTTGCACATGCAGCGTCCACACGCCACCGTCCGTCCCCTGCACCTGATCCAGCGCCCCTGCAAACGCCTCCATCTGTGGCAGATACGCCGTAAACCCGTTGCCTTTAAGCGCACTGGTGGTCATCCCCAGCGCCTGACATACCGCCACCTTGGCCGCGATATCGTCCCGGTCGGCCTGGCGCGAGGCCTGCACCAGGGCGGCCAGTTGCGGGTCCACCGGCACGCTGCCGTAAATCAGTTCAGGCCCTTGCTGCCATGCCTCAGGCGGGCAATCTTTGTTTTCCGGCCGCAGCGCAATGTGCGGGTTGATCTCTACCGGGTAGATCCGGCAGACCAGCGGGCGGGTTTCATAGATGGTGCACAGGTCATTTTCGTCCAGGTTGCGGCAGCGCCCAGGGTTGAAGGCGGCAAAGGTTACCGAAACGCGCACTTCACCCTTGCCGCAGGGCACTGGGTGCGAGCGGCGCAGCACATGCTCACGCTGATCGGCCGGCATGCCCGGGCCATCGACCACGAATGCTTCGATCAATACCACCACCTGGCCACCGGATGCCGCCCACTGCCGCGACTCGTACAGCGTCAGCGGAACATGGTGGCCGGTACAGCACTTGCCGCAGCCGGTGCAGGCGAAACGCAGGCTTTGGTTCACTTGGCGTCCGGGTTCCATTCATTGACGAAGGCGCGCTGCTGCTGGCGATCGTACAGGCACAGTTCGGTGCCGGTACGCTGCTGCATGTGCTTCTGCGGATAAACCCCTTCAACCAGCAGGGCACTGAAGCCAACCTGGTCATCGAACTCCGCGGGCTTGCCGCGGGCGTGGGCATCCTTGAACTGGCTGGCCGCCAGGCAAGCCTTGAGCATCTGCTGGCGCTGTTCGTTCCAGGCCTGGCTGCTGGAGGCCTGAGCGACACCACTGAACAGTGCGCAGGCGATCAGGACGGAGCTGAAAAACTTCATACGCGGTACCGGCAAATTTTCCGAGGGGCGCGAATTATGCCCGAGTCATCCCCGGCCGCGAGCCAGGGAGTTTGTCGCTGAATATAACAACACGGACCCTCAGCGCTCGGCAAATACCACCGTTCGCGCAGCCACTACCAGGCAGTCGGTCAGCTCGGGCGAGGAGAACTTGGTGAGGATGGCATTGGCCCCGGCCAGCCTGGCCTTTTCGGCGCTCATTGCGCTGTCCAGCGAGGTGTGCAGCAGCACGTAAAGGTGCTGGAAATCTGGCGTTTCGCGCAGGGTACGGGTGAAGGCGTAGCCATCCATCTCCGACATTTCGATGTCCGAAACGATGATGTTGATCTCCTGCGCGGTGCCCTGTAGTTCCAGCAGCACGTTGATTGCATCCTTGGCGCTGCGCGCGGTGTGGCACTCGATGCCGAGGTTGCGCAAGGTATGCACCGACTGTTGCAGTGCTACCTGGCTGTCGTCCACCACCAGGATATTGGCGGCGGCCAGCAGGCTGGCGTCTTCTTCCTGCAATTGGCCAGGGTGAGTCACGGGTTCAGGTGGCGCGATGCCATGGATGACTTTCTCGATGTCCAGCACCTGAACCAAGGTATTGTCGACCCGGGTCACGCCCGTGATGAACGAGCGGTTGCCCGCGCCGTAAGGCGGCGGTTTGATGTCGGTGCTCAGGCAATGGACGATGCGGCTCACTGCCTGCACATGCAGGCCTTGGCGTGAGCGGCTGATCTCGGTGACGATCAGGCAGCCACCGTCGGGGTCGGCCAAGGGGCGTTCACCAATGGCCCGGGACAGGTCGATCACTGACAACGGGTTGCCGCGCAGGGTGGCCACACCTTTCACATGCGGATGCGATTCGGGCAGCCTGGTCAACGGTGGGCAGGGGATGATTTCGCTGACCTTGAGCAGGTTGATTGCCATCAGCTTGCCGCTGCGCAGGGTGAACAGCAGCAGGGACAACGCGTCCGCACGGGCATTTTGCGTGGCCATGGTGACCTTCATGGGAAAGAGGGGATAACGGTATATCGGCCTGTTCGGGCTGGGCTTTAGCCGCAGTCCCATTGCACCGCAAGCACCTGAGGGGGCGGGCCCCTCAGGTTGGGTGATGGCCCCCCATCAGCGCTCGCGCAGTGCTTCCTTGGCCCGGTTGAGCGGCTTGATCAGGTAATCGAGAATGGTTTTTTCACCGGTGCGGATATCCACCGTGGCAATCATCCCCGGCACGATTGCAAAGCGCTTGCCTGCCTTGTTCTGCAAGCTGTCCTGCTCGGTGCGGATGAACACCCGGTAGTAATAGATTTCCGGCTTCACTTCATCCTGCAAGGTGTCCGGCGATATCCCCACCACTTTGCCATCGAGCCCGCCATACACCGAATAGTCATAGGCACTGATCTTCACCTTGGCGGCCTGGTCGGGATGGATGAAGGCGATATCTCGCGGGGCAATGCGCGTCTCGATGAGCAAGCGCTCATCCATTGGCACGATCTTCATCACCTGGCCCCCTGGTTGCACCACGCCGCCCAAGGTGTTCACCTCGATGTCTTTGACGATGCCGCGCACCGGCGAGCGCAGGGTCAGGCGCGACAGCGAGTCGCTGCGCCCGCGGATCACTTCGGACAGGCTGTCGGCCTCGGCACTGGCCTTGGCCAGTTCTTCGCGGGCGCGTACCAGGTAATCGGAGCGCGCTTCGTTGGCCTTGAGTTCCAGCTCCGAGCGCTGCCGGTTGAGGCGGATCACCTCAACCCGGCTGGAGGCGCCCATCTGGGCCAGGTTCTCGGTGATCTTCAGCTCGCTGCGCACCAGCCGCAGCGAGTCCTCGATGCCCGCCAGGGTCTGCTCCAGGCCGCGGCGGCGGGTTTGGTACAGCGCCGTTTCGGCTTCGATCAGCTCGGGCGAGTCGCGCAGGCTGTCGGGGAAGGCCAGCGGCTTGCCGGTTACCTCGGCCCGCAGGCGCGCCACGCTGGCCTTAGCGGCGCGGAACTTGGCCTCGCTCTCGCCGACGCTGGAGGCTGTCTTGGTCGGGTCAAGCTGGGCCAGCACCTGACCACGCTCGACCAGGTCGCCTTCGGCCACGTTCATCTCGGCGACGATGCCACCCTCGAACGACTGGATCACCTGCTCGCGGGAACTGGGGATGACTTTGCCGGTTCCGGTGGATACCTCAGTCACCTCGAACCAGGCCGCCCAGGCCAGGAACGCGGCGAGCATCAGTGCGCACAGGGTGATGATGCGCCCGGCACGAAATACAGCCTGGTCATCCTGGCCGTCCAGATAAGATGCGGGGAGTTCGTGGTTGCTCATGCGTGGCCTCCTTGCAGTTTGGCCAGGGCGGCGTCACGGCTGTCGTCGATGACGATACGCCCGCCGTCCAGCACGATGATCCGCTCGACGCGCTGCAGCACGCTCAGACGATGAGTCGCGATGACCAATGTACGGCCCTGGCAGAAGCGGTCGAGGTTGTCGAGCAGCTTGCGTTCGGTCATGTCGTCCAACGAGGCGGTAGGTTCGTCCAGCAGCAACACCTGTGGCTGGCGCACCAGCAGGCGCGACAGCACCAAGGCCTGGCGTTGCCCGCCTGACAGGCCCAGGCCGCCTTCCAGGATCAGATGGTCCAGGCCTTTGGGCAGGCGCCGGACGAAGTCCAGGGCGCCGGTCGCGGCCAGCGCGGCCACCAGTTCCTGGTCACTGGCCTGCCCGGCGCCGAGGGTGAGGTTTTCCCGCAGGGTGCCGTGGAACAGCCGCGCGTACTGAGGCAGTAAACCGACGTCACGGCGCAGGTCAGCCGGGTCGAGGTGGGCCAGGGCGATGCCGTCCAAGGTAACTTCGCCTTGCACCAGGTCCATGGCGCCACCCAGCGCCTGCAGCAGGGTCGACTTGCCAGCCCCGTTGCGCCCCAGCACGGCAATGCGTTCACCCGGCTGGATGTCCAGCTGGGCAATGTTGAGCACCGGCGGCGCTTCGGGGTCGTAGCGGAAGTTGGCCTGACGCAGCGCGTACTCGCCACGGATGGCCGGCAAGTGCACACGGGCCTCGCCCTCGGGGTGGTCGACCGGCGACTGCATCAGCTTGTCCAGGCCTTGCAGCGCCACCTTGGCCTGCTGCCAACGTGTCAGCACGTGGGTGAGCTGTGCCAGCGGCGCCATCATGCGTGACGACAACATTGATGCGGCGACCAGGCTACCGGTGGTGAGGTCGCCGGCAATCACCATGGGTGCGCCAATCACGATGACCACGGCAAACACCGCACCTTGCACGTTCTGTGTCCAGGTCACCAGGCCGTTGGTCAGGGTGCGTAAACGCAGGTTTGTGTGCGCGCAGGCGGCGTTGTACTGGTTCCATTGGCGCTCGAAGCGGGCTTCGGCCTGCAGGGCCTTGATCTCGTCCAGGCCCTGGATGCTTTCCACCAGCATCGCGTTGCGCAGCGCCGACTCGCGCATCGAGGCATTGGCCAGGCGTGCCAGCCGGCGTTGCGCCAAGAGGCCCGGCAACACCATCGCCAGCAGCGCCACCAGCGGAATGAACACCAGTACCCCGCCGATCAGCCAGAACACGAACAGGAACAGCAGGAAGAACGGCAGGTCGGCCAGGGCCGTGGCGGTGCTGGAGGTAATCAGGTCACGGATCGACTCCAGCTCGCGCAACTGCGAGATGAACGAACCGGTGGATTTTGGCCGCACCGAATTGCGCAGACGCAGTGCATGGCCATAGACCAGGTCCGACACACGCAGATCGGCGCGTTTGCCGAGCAGGTCGGTGACCTTCAACCGCAGCAGGCGCATGCTGAAGTCGAAGACCAGCGCCAGCACCACGCCACCGAACAGCACATAGAGGGTGGGTAACGATTCCGCCGGAATGACCCGGTCATACACTTGCATCGAAAACAGCACCCCGGCCAGTGCCAGCACGTTGGCCACCAGCGAGGCGACCATTACCTGGCCATACGGGCGCAAGTCGCGCAGCACGATGCGGGCGAACCAGTGGCGATCGTAGGGGGCGGTGTAGTCGTCGGTACGCACGTCGCGCAGCGGCCGCGCCGGGCGCATCAGGGCTACCCGGTTGATACGCCCTTCGAGTGCTTCGCGGGGCAGGCGCGAGGTCAGGCTCTGGTCGCCGGCGAACACGACGGCCAGCTCGTTTTCCTCGGTCACAGCCTCGACCACGGCCAGTTGGCCATCGTCCAGTTCCAGCACCAGGGGCGTACGCCATTGGCGCAGGGCCTTGGCGTCGAAGCGCACGAAGCGCAGTGACAGCCCGGCCTGGCGCGCCATGTGCCGGAGGATTTCGTCCAGCGGGCGGGCATCTTCCACTGCGGCCAGGCGAATACGTTGGGGCGAGACATCCAGGCGGTAATGGTGCGCGACCTGAAGCATCACCTCAAGCCATGGGCCCAGGTCCGGGCGGTGCACCACCGCCTGCTCGGCGTTCTGCTGCTGGCTGGCCTGGGCCAGGTTGACGGTTTCGTTCATGGCTCGATCTCCACCCCTTGCAGGTTGCGCCCTTCCAGCCCGAAGGCGGTCCGCAGGGCACCGGTGTTGTACAGGCAGTCGACATCCAGGCGCAGCAGGTCGGAGCGCGTGCCGGCGAGTTCGAAGCGCGACTGGTAGATTTCCTGCTCGGCATTGAGCAGGTCGAGCAGTGGCCGGGTGCCCAAGTCCAGGTATTGCCGGCCATAGAGCATGCGAGCTTCCTGGATGCTGGTCTGGCGGGCTTCCAGTGAGCTGAGCCGGCGGCCCAGCCCCGAGGTTTGCGCCATGGCTTCGGCAAGCCCACGACGCGCTTGGAGCCGCGCGGCGTCTTCGGCAGAGTCGGCGGCGCTCAGGGCATGGCCTGCGGCACGGGTTCGGGCGCTGATGGCACCCCCCTGGTAGATAGGTACCTCGAGGTTCAGATAGATGCCGGCTTGGGTACGGTCGAGCCGGTTGTTGTCACGGTCGTAGTCGTTGTCCAGGTAGTGGTTGACCTGCGGTTGCAGGGACAGCGTGGGGTACGCCTCGGCTTTGGCCTGGGCCAGTTCGGCCTGGGATTGGGCGCGCAGGGCCAGCGCCATCAGCACGGCGGGCAGACGGTCGTCAGCCGGGTGCGACTTCTTGCAGGCCTGCAGCAATTCCGGGGGCGACTCCTCAGCCAGTGCCGGCGGCGAAACCCGCCCCAGCAGTTGCGCCAGCGTCGAACGCCAGCGTTCGTACTGAGCCTGGTATTCCTCCAGCGTGGCACGCGCACCCTCCACCCGGGACTCGGCCTGGACCACGTCGGAGCGGGTACTGGCGCCCATGTCGCTGCGCTGGCGCGCCATGCCGGCGATATCGCCTACCCCGCGCACCTGGTCGCGGGCAATCACCATGAGCTGCTCGTAGCGGCGGGTTTCGATCCAGGCATAGGCGGTGTCCCGCGCCAACTCGTCGACCACCAGCAGGATATTGGCCTGGGCACGGGTAGCGGCTGCGTGAGCGGCATTGACGGCGCTGTCGACTTTGCCGAAATCGTAGAGCATCTGCTTGAGCGACAGGTTCAGTGCCTGGCTGTTGCGGTCGCTGCCGTAACCGGTGTCATAACCGGTGCGGATGCCTCCGGAAATCTGCGGGTAGTAGCCAGCACGCGCGACATTGATGCCTTCGCCCTGTTTGTACAGGTTGCCGACGGCCTCGGCGATGCTTGGGTGCCACTGCGCAGCCGTCACGACCGCTTCGGCCAGACCCAGCCTGTCCCCGGTGCCAGGGGCCTGGCCGGAAGGGGGGCGGGCGGGTATGGCATCGGGGGCGTCACGCAGCAGTGACGGCCCGATGGTGCGCAGTGCTGGATCTATGTCATCGGCTGCCTGGGCAACCGGGTTCGAATTCAGTACCAGGAGCCCGAGGGCTCCCAGCCACAGCGGTGACAGCGGACTGCGTCGCTTCACATAATTCCCTTACTGCTGTTCGTCCTTGCCGCCGGGCATGGCGCCCGGCGGGTTACTGCGGCCTCAGACGACATGGATGCCGTTTTGCACCCACAGGTGGTGGCTCGGATCCTCCTGGGCCGTGTATTGGTTATAGTCGATACCGTCGGAAGTTTGGTTGCCTACCAGGGCCCAATTATCCGTGAGGTGTACCGAGTCCTTGTCATCCCCCTTGATGATCAGCGTGTCCTTGCCGGTTTCGGTGATCGCCACCACGTCTGCCAGGTTGAGGGTCAACGCCACGGCGCTGGTGTCGTTGAGGTCGATGACCTCAATCGCATGGACGCGCCCGACCAGGTTGCCCAGGTCGATGCTGGCATCGCCGCCGCCCCACAGGAGCGTGTCGGTACCCGTGCCGCCATCGACGCTGGCGAAGTGCTGGTCGACCACCACCAGGGTGTCATTGCCTGCTCCTCCCTCCAACGTGATGTGGCCGCCCCGGCTGCCATCGAGGTGGTCGTTGCCGTCGGTACCGGCAATCACTTCGCTGGACGCAGCGGCGGCGACACTGGCCAGGGCCACACCCTCGTCGCCGGTGTCAGCCAGTGTCGAGGTAGTGGCGGTGAGGCCGGCGGCGTTGTCCAGGTTGATGGTCAACGTGGCGGTATCGCTGGTGCCATTGGGGTGGGTCAGTTCGTAGGTGAAGGTGTCGTGCTGACCGACCACCGCTGAAGTAAGCCCCGTTTTGAGGGTGTAGGTGTAACTGCCGTCAGCATGCACCAGTAGCGTGCCGTAGGTGCCTGCCACGCTGACCCCGTTGTAGCCTGGGATGGCGTAGGTGTTGGCGCCTACCAGCACGCTCAGCACGGTCAGCGCCGAACCCAGGTTGTCTGCACCGCCACCGCTGGTGTCGGTCAGCAGGTTTCCGGTTACCAGCGTGGCGTTGCTGACCACGAACTCGTTGGTGTGGGTGGTCGTTGTGGTGAGACTGGTGGTGATCGAGCTGGCAAGGCCGATGCCGCCTGCGGTTACGCGGATTTGATAGGTACCGGCACCCTGGTTCTGGAAGGTGTACCCTGAGCCACCACCCAGCAGGCTGATCAGCGAGCTGCCGCGCACACTATCGACCAGCGCATACTGGTTGGTAGCAGGGTTGAGCTTGAGCAGATCAATGGTGGTGCCATTGAGCAGGCTCAGCAGGTTGGTTGAGTTGACCACCACTTGCAGGTTGGCTGTGGTATCGGCACCGACGGTGGTGGTGTAGGTCGCTTGCCGACTGCCGATCAACGGCAGGTTCAGCGTGCCCAAGGTGGCGCTGCTGGTATCCACGCGGTTGGCCAGGGTGAGGTGGCTGCTGCCGAAGTCGTTGACTGCATCGACCACCGTGGCAGGTGCGCCGAGGTTGCTGTCGCTCCAGATTTCCGTGGCTTGTGGGCTGTCGATGCGCACATACAGGTTCGCGGTGTCGCTCAGGCCATTGCTGTGGACCAGCTGGTAGCTGAACACATCGACTTTGCCGACGCTGGAAGGCGTCCCATTGGGCGTATAGGTGTAGCTGCCGTCGGCCCGAATCACCAGGGTGCCATACAGCCCTTGCACCTCGGTGGCGCTGCCAGCGGTGACATAGCTGCCGTTCTTCAGTACCTGCAGTACCGCAGAGCTGTCCGGGCCTCTGGCATCGGTGCTGCCGTCGACACCCGGGTCGGTAATGACGTTGCCAGAGGTTGGCGTACCGGTACCGGTGAACTGGGTCAGGCTGGTGGTTTCAATGTCCAGCGTGGTGGTGACGTTGGTGATCAGGCCAATGCCGCCACTGCCGACCGTCAGGCGATAGTCGCCCGCCTGCAGCAATCCGATGTCGACGCGTATCCCTTGACCCAGGGGCAGCAGGATCAGGTCGAGCAGGCCTTGGCTGTTGCCGGTGGCCAGTGTCACCCAGTCTCCGGCTGCGTTCTTCACCTCCAGGGTGAAGTTCGCTCTGTCGAGCAAGGCCAGGGCGCTACTGGTGGTCAACGTCAGGCTCACGTCCACCGTGGTGCCTGCACCTACTGTCCAGGTATACGGCTTGGTAAAGCCCGACAGCAAGGTAGTGAAACTGTCCTGATAGGTAGTAGAGCTCACCACCGGTGCCAGGTTGACGGTCGCGGTGGCCAGGTTGTCGCTGGCAACCACCGGCGCATTGGCATCGATATCCGGCGCGGTGATGGTGACGTTGCCGGAGACGTTGTTGCGTGGGTCGGTGAGGGTGACCGACAGCACCTGGCCGTTGTCCTGGGCTGGGCTCAGGGTAACGGTGAAGGTGCCGTTGGGCTGCACTGTGGCCGTTTGCAGCACGGTGCCGGTGGCACTGCGCACTGTGACAGTGGCTCCGGGCTCACCGTTACCGGTGAGGGTGCTGCCGTCGGCGCTGATCGCCAGGTTGCTGGCGGCCGCAGGTGGCGTGAGGTCTGGTGCGGTCAGGGCAGTCCCGGTCGAGACGTTGCCGGCCGCATCGGTCAAGGTGACCGTCAACGCCTGGTTGTCGATCTGCGCAGCGTTGAGGCTGACCACGAACAGGCCGTTGACGCCCACCGTGGCGGTGCCCAGGAGGGTGCCAGCGCTGTTGCGCACCGTGACGGTGCTGCCGATCTCGCCAGAACCACTCACCGTGGTGCCGTTGGCGTTGATCGTGGCCGCTGGCGCTGCGGGCGGTGTGGTGTCGGGCGCGGTGATGGCAGTGCTGCCCGAGAGGTTTCCAGCGCCGTCAGCCTGGCGCACGGTGAGCAGTTGCCCGTCGTTCTGTGCGCTGGTGAGGCTAACGCTGAAGGTACCGTCGGCTTGCACCACGGCCGTTCCGATTGGCCCGCTTGGGCCCCTCACGGTGACAGTTGCGCCGGGCTCGCCGACACCGGTCAGCACAGTGCCGCCGGCATTGAGCGTCAGGTTGCTCGGTGCGTTTGGCGGCAGCACGTCTGGCGCGGTGAAGCTGGTGCTACCAGAGACGTTCTGCGCAGCGTCGGCCTGGGTTACGCCCAGCACCTGGCCATTGAGCTGCGCGCTGGCCAGGTTGATGCTGAACGTGCCACCGGCGTTCACCAGGCCGGTGCCGAGTATGTTGCCGCCGGCATCGCGCACGGTGACCGTGGCACCGGCTTCACCGCTGCCGGTCAGCACCAGGCCATTGGTGGACAGCGCGGTAACGATCGGATTGGCCGGTGGGGTGATATCGGCTGCCTGCAGATAGACAGGCTGCGATTCTACTCCGAGGGTGACTGTAACTACCGATATCTGCTCGCCGTTAAGCTGTGGCGCATCGAGCCTCAGGGTAAACGTGCTGCCGAGGCTGGATCCGCTGCCGATCTGATTACCCGCGGCATCGTAGACACGGATGACTCCGGCGGGCGCACTACCGGTCAAGGTCAGGCCATCGGCAGCCAGCTTCACATCGGTTGGCGGAGCGGGAGGCGCTACCAGAGGGGTGGTATAGGTAACCGGGTCAGAGGCGTTCGAAGAAGCATCTGTCTGTGTTACCGACAAGGTTGCCCGCGGACCGACCGAAGACTCCAGGGTGATCTGGAAGGTCCCACCGCTGCTCACTACACCGGAGCCTATCACGCGGCCGCCGCTGGTGACGGTCACGGTCGCACCAGGTTCACCTTTACCGGTCAGCACATTGAACGTGTTGTTGATGCCCAGGTCCGTCACCTGCTCAGGAGGCGAGGTGTCGAGGGTCTGGTAGCTCGCCGGCAGCGAAGCGTTACCGGCGGCGTCCGTGGACACGACGGTCAGCAGTTGCCCGTTGTTCTGCGCCGGGCTCAGCGTGACGGTGAACTGGCCATTGCCCTCTACCGTGATGGTGCCCAGCACCGCATTGGTCGGTCCACGTACGGTAATGAGGCTACCTGCCTCGGCAGTGCCGGTGAGGGAGGTGCCCGCTGGGTTGAGCAACAGGTCAGTCGGCTGCGCAGGTGGTGTCAGGTCCGGTGCTGTGAGCTGGAACGGTGCAGAAGGGTTGCCGGTTGCGTCCTGGGCGATGAGGGTCAGGACCTGGCCGTCGATCTGCGCCGGGATGAGGTTGAGCACGAAGGTGCCGTCGACAGCGATGATGCCTTGCCCGAGCATGTCGCCCCGGTTGTTCATCACGGTGACGCGTGCACCCGGTTCACCTTCACCGTTAAGTTGAGTACCACTGCTGTTCAAGGTGGCAGTAACGCTGGCCGGTGGGGTGATGTCGACGGCCGTGACGGTGGAGATCGGCGACAGGTTGCCAGTGGCATCCTGCAGGGTCACCTGCAGCACCTGGCCATTGATCTGCGGCGAACTCAGTTCAACCACGAAGGTGCCGTTGGCGTCGACCGTGGCGGAACCGATAAGGAGAGCGCCGACGTAGACGCGCACGGTAGCGCCCGCTTCGCCGGTGCCGCTGAGCTGATCGCCGGCAACATTCAGGTGCAGCTCGGCCGCGGCCTCTGGTGGTGTCAGGTCTGGTGCCTGGACCGTGACCGGCACACTGATGTTGCCGGGTGGGTCGGCCTGCTGTACCGAGAGCACTTGCTGGTTGATCTGAGGCGGCGACAGTTCGACGCGGAAGCTGCCGTCGGCCAGTACCCGACTGGTGCCCAGCACATCGCCCAGCGCGTTGGTCACCGTGACCAATGCACCCACCTCACCGCGGCCACTGACCACGCTGC
Source organism: Pseudomonas sp. NBRC 111131 (assembly GCF_001320525.1). NCBI lineage: Bacteria > Pseudomonadati > Pseudomonadota > Gammaproteobacteria > Pseudomonadales > Pseudomonadaceae > Pseudomonas > Pseudomonas sp. NBRC 111131. The sequence goes on from NZ_BCBH01000006.1 coordinate 212,042, forward strand.
CGTCGATGTTGATGGCCACCTCGGTGAGGGCGGCCGGCGGGGTAAAGTCGGGAGTCTGTAGCGTCGCCGCAGCCGATACGTTGCCGGCAGCGTCGGTCTGGGTAAAGCTGAGCACTTCAGCGTTGCCCAAGGCCGGGTTGAGGGTGATGGTGAAGTGGCCGCTGGCATCGACCAGCGCGGTACCGATCTGGTCACCGGCCGGGTTGGTGACAGTGACCCGCGCGCCTGCTTCGCCGCGACCGGTGAGGGTAACACCATCGCCGGAGATCGCCAGTTCGGTGGGGGCCGCAGGCGGCGTCGTATCCGGCGCGGTGATGGCGCTGGGGTTCGACTGGTTGCCGGCTGCATCGGTCAGCACCACCTGCACCTGCTGGCCATTGGCCTGTGGCGCGCTGAGGCTGACCTGGAAGCTACCATCGCCACGCACTACCGCTGTGCCCAGCACGCTGCCATCGGCGGCAAGCACTTTTACGGTGGCGCCAGCTTCGCCGGTTCCGTTGAGCAGGCTGCCACCGCCGATAAAGGCGAGGTTGCCTGCGGCATCCGGTGCCACGCGGTCTGGCGCGGTGAGGGTGACGCTGTTGGACTCGTTGCCGGCAGCGTCGGTCTGTTGAGCGCTCAAGCGTTCGCCATTGATCTGCGCGGCGCTCAGGCCAATGCTGAAGTTGCCGTTGGCATCTACCACACCGGTGCCCAGGTCGACTCCGCCTTGGCCGATTACGCTGACGCTGGCACCCGGCTCGCCACGGCCGCTGAGTGTCAGGCCGTCGCTGGACAGCGCCAGGTTGGTCAGCGGTTGGGGTGGTGTGGTGTCCGGTGCTTGCAAGGTCGTCGGCAACGAGGCACTGCCGTCCGTGCCCACAGCGTTGACCTGCAGCACCTCACCGTTGGCCTGGGCGCTGCTGAGGTTGACGGTGAAGGTGCCGTCGTTACCCACCGGCGCGGTGCCCAGTACTGCACCATTGGGGCCGTATACGTTCACCACGCTGCCGGGCGCGGCGGTACCCGTGACCACCAGCCCATTGGCAGACAGCACCAAGTTGTCTGGCGCATCGGGGGCCAGGATGCCTGGCGCGGTCACGCTCTGTGCCGGTGAGACATTCTGTGCGGCATCGGCCTGAGTCACGCTGAGGCTCTCGCCGGCCGTCGCCGGCGGATTGAGTGTAACTGTGAAGTGGCCGTCGCTACCGACTGTGGCGGTACCCAGCTCAGCACCGTCAGGTGCCCGTACAGTGACGGTGGCGCCCGCTTCGCCGGTACCGGTCAGGGTCCCGCCATTGCCTGCAACCGCCAGGTTGGCGACCGCTGCTGGCGGGGTGGTATCGGCAGCGGTGTAAGGCGCCGAAGGCGACACATTGCCTGCTGCATCTGTGGCGGTAACTTGCAAGGTCTGGCCGTTGGTCTGGGCCGTGTTCAGCGTAACCTGGAAGGTGCCGTTGCTGTTGGCCACGGCAGTGCCCAGCACATTGCCGGCCGCGTCGCGCACGGTGACCGTGCTGCCTGCTTCGGCGTTACCACTCAGTTGCAGACCGGTACCGGCCAGCGCCAGGGCGGTTGGCGCGGCAGGCGGGGTGAAGTCAGGTGCGGTAAGCGTTACTGCGGTCGACGTGTTGTTGCCCGCGTCGGTCTGGGTCACGCTTAGGTGCTGGGCATTGAGCTGCGCACTGTTGAGGGTGAGCGTGAAGCTGCCATTGGCGGCTACCAGGCCGGTGCCGATGATGGTGCCGTCGGGGCCGCGCACGGTCACGCTGGCACCGGCTTCACCCAGGCCGGTGAGGGTCAGGCCATTGTTGTTGAGCACCACGTTGGTCAGCGGCGCCGGTGGCGTCAGGTCAGGCGTGCTCAGCGTAACCGCAGGCGAGGTGTTACCTGCCGCATCCACCTGGCTCACGCCGATGGCCTGGCCGGTCGCCTGTGGCGTGTCGAAGGTGACCGTGAAGCGGCCATCGGCACCCACGGTCGCGGTGCCTACCACGGTACCGGCGGCGTTGCGTACCTGCACCGTTGCACCCACTTCGCCGCTGCCGGACAGTTGTTTGCCATCGGCGCTGAGCACCGGGTTGCCTACGGCGGCAGGTGGCGTGCGGTCCGGGGTCGCCAGGCTGGCAGGACCAGACACGTTGCCGGCGGCATCGATGAGGGTGACTTGCAATGCGCTGCCGGTGGTTTGCGCACTCGGCAGGGTGACTTGGAACTGACCGTTCTGGTTGACCGTTCCCTCGGCCAGTATTGCACCGCTGGCATCACGCACGATTACCCTTGCGCCAGCTTCGCCCTGGCCGCTGACTACCGTGGCTGCGCTGTTCAGGCTCAGGCCTGTGGCTGCGTCTGGCGCCTGCAGGTCTGGTGCCTGCACGGTCGCGGCGAGGGAGGTGTTACCAGCAGCGTCGGCCTGGGTAATGGTGAGGCTTTGGCCGTTGGCTTGCGGCGGCACCAGGCTGACACTGAACAGCCCATTGCTGCCTACGGTTGCGGTGCCCAGCACGGTGCCTTGCGCATCCACCACACGTACGGTTGCACCGACTTCACCGTGGCCGGTGAGGGCGCTGCCGGTACGATCCAGGACCAGCTGGTTGGGCGCATCGGGGGCCGTGGTGTCCTCTGCCACGATGGTGGCTGGCACCGAAGGCTTGCCACCGGCTGCGTCACGGGCACTAACCTGCAGGATTTGGGCGTTGAGTTGGGCGTTGCTGAAGAACACCCGGAAGGTGCCGTCGCTGCCGACCGTGGCGGTACCCAGGGTGATCCCTGCGGACGTTACGGTGATCAATGAGCCCGCGGTGCCTTGGCCGATGAGCAGGAAGCCGTCGGCACTGATTGACAGGGCGGACGGGGTGGCGATTTCGCTGCCGTCCGGGCCGGTCACGTTGACCGAGGTTTCGTTGCCACCTCCGTCGCGGACCACCAGTTGCGCGCTATCGCCGCTGCCCAGCGGCGGATCGAGCGGGATCACGAAGGTGCCATCCGGCCCGACAGTGCCCTGGCCCAGTATTTCGTTGCCGTCGCGCACGATGACGGTGGCACCTGGTTCAGCGCTACCGGCAATGGTGCTGCCATCCGGGCTGACGGTGATATCGGTGGCCGCTGCGGGGGGAGTGGTATCCTCTGCGGTGACGGTCAACGGCGCCGAGTCGTTTCCTGCGGCATCGGTAACGATGACCGTCACGGTCTCGCCGTTGGTCAACGGCGGTGCCAACGGCACGCTGAAGCTGCCATCCTCGTTGACTGACCCGGTAAAGGTACCACCAGGGCCAGTCACCGTTACCGAGCTTGCACCCGGTGCGTTACCGGTGACCTCGGTGCCATCTGGGCTTATTTGCACCTCAGTGGGGAGTGCCGGCGGGGTGAGGTCCGGTGCGGTGACCTGAGCCGCTCCAGAGACATTGCCGGCGGCATCGGTCAAGGTGATGTCGAGTACCTGGCCGTCCAGTTGTGGTGGCGACAGCGGCACGATGAAGTTGCCGCCCACCGGTACAAGCACAGTGCCCACCACGTCGCCATTGGCATTGCGCACCTCGACGGTGGAGCCCACTTCGCCACTGCCTTGCAGGTGAGTGCCGTCGGCGCTGACCTGGACACCGGTCGGGGTGGCTGGCCCGGTGGTATCAACGGCTGTGACGGTCGCCGACGGCGAGGTGTTGCCAGCCTTGTCGGTGAGCACCACCGACAGCACTTCTCCGTTGGTCTGGGCCGGGCTGAGGATAACGCTGAAGGTACCATCGGCATTCACTACGACATCGCCCAGTACCTGCCCGGTTGCATTGCGCACCTCCACCGTGGCACCCGGTTCACCTCGGCCACTGAGTTCGCTGCCGTCAGTGCTCAGCGCAAGGTCTTGGGCCACCTCCGGGGCCTGCAGGTCGGGGGCGGTCAGGGTACCGGCGGTGGAATCATTGCCGGCGGCGTCGGCCTGAATGACCGACAAGGCCTGGCCGTTGAGCTGGGGTGGATCGACGGAGACGCGGAACGTGCCGTCGGCCTCCACCACGGCGGTACCCAGTACTGCACCGCCGGTGCCGATGACGCGGACCGTCGCGCCGGGCTCACCGGTGCCGGACACCACGCTGCCATCGGCAGACAGCACCAGGTCTATCGGGGTGTCCGGCGCTTCGCTGTCTGGCGCTGTCAGGCTGACGGCTGCAGAAAGGTTACCGGTGGGGTCGCGCTGCTCAACGGTCAGAGCTTGGCCGTTGGTCTGCGGTGCGTCCAGAGCGACCTCGAAGCTACCGTCCTCGTTGACTACGGCCGTGCCCAGCACGGTGCCGTCGGGGCCACGTACCGTGACTGTGGCGCCCGGTTCGCCGGTGCCTGTGACAGTGGTACCTGAGTTGTCGATCACCGTGTTGCCAACCACCTGCGGCGGGGTGCTGTCAGGGGCGGTGAAATCAACCGGGCCGGCACTGTTGCCGAAGCTGTCGGTAGCTTCCACGGTCAGGCTCTCACCGTTGCGCTGTGGCGGGTTGAGGGCGACGTCGAAGCGCCCGTCGGCGCCGACCGTGGTGGTGCCCAGCACGGTGCCGTCGGCGGCACGCACAGTGATGATCGCACCCGTCTGGCCCGTGCCGGTAAGGTGAATGCCGGTGCTGTCGATGGCCAGGCCGGAAGGTTGCAGCGGGCCATCGAGGTCGGGGGCGGTGAGGTTAGCGGTCGAACTGTTGCCCGCCGCATCGCGCAACACCACGTCCAGCTCCTGGCCGTTGGTCTGGGCCGGTGTCAGGGTCAGGGTGAACACCCCGTTAGGCCCGACCACGGCAGTACCCAGCACCGTGCCCTGGGCGTTGCTGACCTGCACACTGGCACCGGGTTCACCGCGGCCAGTGAGGGTCACGCCATCGGCACTGAGCAGCAGGTCGGTGGCCGCGCTGGGTGGGGTGATATCCGGTGCGGTGATCTGGATCGGGAGCGAACTGTTGCCGCCAGTGTCGACAGCCACCACGTCGAGCAGTTCGCCATTGGCCTGGGGCGGTGTGAGGTTGAGTGTGAAGGTGCCGTCGTTGCCCACTTGCACACTGCCCAGCACCGTCCCTTGGGCATCGCGCACTTCCACCCGGCTGCCTGCCGGGGCGCTGCCGCTGAGGGTCGAACCATTGGCGGCCAGCACCAACTCGCTTGGGCTTTCCGGTATTGGCGTCAGTGGCACGACGACGGTCAGGCCCAGCGATTCGTTGCCGGCAGCATCGGTCTGCACCAGGACGATGGTTTCGCCGGCGGCGAGCGGGGTGTCCAGGTTGACCAGGAAGGTGCCATTGGAGGCCACTGTGGCGGTGCCGAGCACATTGCCATCGGGATCGCGCACTTCGACTTTGGCGCCGGCTTCACCACGGCCGGCAATCACCTGGCTGCCGGCACCCACCACTACGTTACTGATGATGGCTGGAGCGGTGGTATCGGGGGCGGTGTAGTTCAGCGGCTCGGAGACGTTGCCGGCGGCATCGATCACCCGGATGGTCAATATTTCGCCGTTGGCCTGGATTGGGTTCAGAGTGAGGCTGAAATTGCCGTCGCCGCCAACGATACCGCTGCCGATCAGGGCGCCGCTGGCGTCACGCACTTCCACCCGGGCGCCGGGTTCTGCGTTCCCGGTCAGGGTTGCACCAGCACTCAGGTCAAGCGCTGTCGGCTGGCCTGGGGCTACCAAGTCCGGGGCGGTCAGCGGGCTGGAAGCCGAGACATTGCCCGCGGCATCGGTCAGAGTCACCTGCAGCGACGAGCCGTCGATGACCGGGCTGTTCAGTTGTAGAGTGAAGCTGCCATCCGGCTGCACAGTGCCGGTCCCTACGACCTGGCCTTGATCGTTCAATACATTGACCGTCGCGCCGGCTTCACCGCGGCCCGAAACGGTACGGCCATCGAGGCTGATGACCAGGTCACTGGCCGGAGCTGGCGGTGTGGTGTCGCCGCCGCCGTCGATGTCTGGTGCAGTGACGTTGCCCGCGGCGGAGATGTTGCCCGCAGCATCGGTTGCGGTGACCTGCAACTGTTCGCCATCGACCTGCGGTGGGTTGAGGGTGATGCTGAAGGCGCCGTTTGCACCGACCACGGCGCTGCCCAGTACGGTGGTGCCGTCGGCGGCGAGGATCCTTACGGTGCTGCCGGGCTCCGCGCGGCCACTGACGACAGTGCCATCGGCATTGACCGCCAGATCGGAGGGGGCGGCTGGCGCCGTGATATCGGGCGCAGTGACCTGGGCGGGCAGGGACGAAGCGCCGCTGCCATCGATTGCTACGACGTCGAGCAACTCGCCGTTGGCTTGCGCTGGGTTGAGTGCCAGTGTGAAGGTGCCTTCGGCGCCAACCACGATGATGCCGAGTACTGTACCGTTGGCATCGCGCACCTCAACGCGGCTGCCTGCCGGGGCGGTGCCGCTGATGCTGCTGCCATCGGCGGAAATGACCAGC